>JBDLQR010000487.1:0-7794 GCA_039800485.1 Pseudomonadota bacterium | reverse complement strand
CGAAGTCGGCCTGTCCCGTGGGCAACCCCGTGTTGCAAGCATCCGCGTGGACTAAGCTGATGTGCTCCGAGAGCCCTTCGGCCGCGCAACGCGCGCGCCCCCGCTCCACCACATGCCCGGTGGCATCCACGCCGATCATGGCATCCACATGGCGAAATCGCACCAGAAAGCGCATGCCCGCACCGTTGCAGCAGCACAGGTCAATTCCGCGTTGACCCGCGCCGATGTTCGCGCGGGTGGCGAGATCCATGGAAGCCTTGAAGCCGCTGATATGAATCTGCTGCCCCATCAGCAGCTCCCACAGATCACCCTCGGCTCCGGAATAGACTGCGCGCACCGTGTCCAGCGTCACCTGCGGAAGGGTTTCCATGAAGCATTTCTCCTGGATTGGAAGTGGGGAAATTGGTGACAGTTACTTCATTCCGGAGTGAGGGTCGTGGGGAACAGAAACCGCGAAATAGGGTAACTGTCACCCATTTTCAGGGTGGTGGTTTCCGCCGGCCCGTGACCATCGACATGGGCAGGTTCTCGCGCAGCTGGAAGCTTTCATAGATGGCTGCCGCCACATGCAGACAGACAAGGCCCAGAAGGCCATTGGCCAGAAGCTCATGGAGATTCTCCAGCCACTCCTCACCCCAGAAGTAATCGATCTCTTCCATCATGAAGCCGGTGATCGCCAGCAACGCCATGAGCGCCATCATGGTGAGCATGACCAAGGCTCCGATGGGTGAGTGCCCGAGACGATGGAAGGGCCTTCGGCCCAGCAGTGCTGCCGCATGCTCGCGCAGCCGCGCTGGCGTGGGCCAGCAGTCCCGCCAGGCAGCCGCGCCCTCGGCACGCAGGCCCCAGAAAAGCCGGACCAGCACGAAGGCTGCGGCGTAGTAGCCTAGCCATTGGTGCACCGTTTCGCCCTCTTCGGTGAAAAAATGGTTGCCGAAGAAAGCGACGATCATCGAAGCATGAAACACCCTGACCAGCGGGTCCCAGAGCTGGACGGCTCCAGCCACTGTCTCAGTCCTCGATTCTGGTCTTGACCGGTTTGCCGGAAACCGGATCGAAGTAGATCTCCACTTTCTGCCGCGCCTTGTTCCAGCCGTAGATTTCGTAGCAGTTACCGCTGGTGACCTTGAACTTCTTGATCTCGTAGCCCTCGGTCTTGAGGGCCTCCTGGAACTTCGCCTGATCCTGCCACTGGGTTTGTGCAGCGGTTGTGCACTCGGGGCCGGCCACGGCGCTCGCACTGAACAGGGCGAGCGGGATCATCATGGAACGCATCGTAGGGTCTCCTCAGGCCTCGGACAAAAATGGGCCTGCGGAAAGTATGGGCCGGGTTGGCTTAACCGTCACTGCACAAGATCAAGTCTCCGGCGCGCCAGGGCGCCGGAGACCTTACCCGGAAACCTCAACCCGCCTTGAAGAGCTTGAGGAAATCCGGTGAGAGTTTGTCGGTGCCCTTGGCTGCCGCATGCTCCGCAATCTTGGCCGCCACTGCAGCCGTCAGTTCGCCCTTGAACATGACATTGTTCTCACGCAGCCAGTCCTCGGAAGACTGGCGCAGCGCAGTCAGCTTGTTGATGCGAGGAATGGCAAAGCGTGCGATGAGCTCATAGGAACGCTTGGTCTCCGCCCAGTCAGCCCAGTGGTGGTCCAGATGCAGGAAGCAGCCAAAGCCGCCGGATTGGGCTGTCAGGCGCTCGATCTGGGCGACGTAATCATCCGGCGTGCCGATCACCGCGAAACCGGTGTCGATCATGTAGTCCACCGGATCCACTCCAGGCGGCGTGCCGAGCGGCAAGGAAGCTACCTTGGACATGTAATCCACCCAGCGGGCAAGGCCAAAACGGACATTCGCGCGAGCCTTTTCGCGGGTTTCCGCCACATGCACCGGGCCAACCAGGCGCCAGTTGCTGCGGTCCATGGTCTTGCCATGTTCCCGCGCCGTGTCTTCGGCAATCGCCCAGTTCGCCGCAAGCTGATTGAAGGCACCGGAAGACGTGGCCCCGATCGAAAGCAGGCCGAGACCGAACTTGCCGGCCGCCTTGGCACCCGTCGGCGAGACCTGGCTCGCAACCGCCATCTCCACACCTTCAGGGCGATAGGACGGAAACTGCAGGGTTGCATGCTCCAGCTCGAACCAGTCTGTCTTGCAAGTCACGGTTTCGCCGTTCAGCAGGCGCACCAAGGGTTCGATGGCTTCTTCCATGCGATCACGCGCCCGCGCGGTAGGAATGCCCTGCATGTAGGCATCCGAGGGCAATGAACCCGGCCCCACGCCGAACATCGCTCGGCCACGGCTCATGTAATCGAGCTGACGGATGCGGTCTGCAAGGATGTAGGGATGGTGGTATGGCAGGGATGACACGCCGGTGCCGAGACGTATCGTGCGGGTACGCTGCGCGGCCGCCGCCAGAAAGAGCTCCGGGCTCGCGGTGATTTCCCAACCGCCGGAATGATGTTCGCCTACCCAGACCTCGTCATAGTCGAGCTTGTCAGCCCACTCGACGAGATCCATGTCGTGTTCCAGGGCGAGCAGGGGATGTTCGTCCGGCGGGTTGTGCGGCGGGATGAACAGTCCGAAGCGGAGACGTTGCTGCGACATGGGCGATTCCTCTTTGTCAGGGCTGATTGTGTGCCACGGAACGGGAGCGCGTTATCCGGTTGCGCCTGACACTACACAAATCGCGGGTGGCCGGGAATCGGAAATGTGCTCATTTGTCGAGGGCGCAGTCCACAGGCGTGGCTGCGAGCAGCGTCACGCACACGGCCGGGTCCAACCCGATGAGATAGCCCCGGCGGCCGCCATTGAGCCAGATTCTCGGCAGGTCGAGGATGCTGCGTTCGATGTACACCGGCATGCGCTTGCGGGTCGCGAACGGAGAAGTGCCGCCCACCAGATAGCCACTGTGCCGGTTTGCAAGCTCAGGCGCGCAAGGCTCCACCGACTTGGTGCCGATCTGGCGGGCAAGGTTGCGCGTGGAGACATTGCGGTTGCCATGCATCAGCACGACGAGTGGACTTATCTTCGCATCCTGCATGATGAGGGTCTTCACCACCGCGAAGGGGTCGAGCCCCAGGGTGGCGGCGCTGTGCAGCGCACCACCATGCTCCAGATAGTCATAGGGATGTTCGGTAAAGGCGATGCCCTGGCCTCGCAGCAGCGCGGTCGCGGGCGTCTCACTGACGTGCCGGGATTTTGACATGGTGCATCATCACTCGAAGGGCAAATGCGCGGCGTGTGCATCCTAGCAAGTCCCCCTCCGTGGGCTATAGTGGACGCACCCGCAACCTCCTCCCGCGCGGGACCTGCCCGCGCCGGCGAAAGCTCGGGGGTGCGAGGTGTGACTCCGGAGGAATGACACCAGAATCAGAAGATCAGGGGAGAAAGATCATGATCAGACTTGAGTTCGCCCTGCGCCGCAAACCCGGCATGAGCCGCGCGGATTTCCAGCACTACTGGCACACCGTGCATGGTCCGCTGGTCGCCAGGCACTCCACCACCCTCAATATCCATCGCTACATCCAGCTGCACACGCTGGATGATCCAATCAACGAGGCGCTCGCAGTCGCCCGTGGTGGCATGGAGCCGGAATACGACGGCGTGGCAGAACTCTGGTGGGCCAATCCTGAGGCACTGGCGGCGGCAGGTACCCCGGCGGGTGCTGCAGCTCTTCAGGAATTGCTGGATGACGAAGGCAAGTTCATCGATCTGCCCAATTCACCGCTCTGGTTTGCGCATGAATACCCGCAGGTGAATCCCTCCGAGTATGTGATCGCTCATGAGCACAGCCCCTTGGTGAAGCTTTTCTTCTGTCTGCGCCATCTGCCGGGCCAATCACTGGCCGACGGCCAGCACTACTGGCGGACGAATCACGGCCCGATCATCCGCGGCGTGGCGCCGGGCTTTCGCATGCAGCGCTATCTGCAGGTGCATTACTGCGAGGATGTACCGGCCATTGCCGCCATGAAAGCTGCGCGAGGCACCGTGACCGCGCCCTATTCAGGGCACGCCGAAGCCTGGTTCAGCCGCGCGGATCTGATGAGCATGGCGGATGTGCCGGAAGCGCGCCGCGCCATGGAAATCGCGATCGAGGATGAGCGCAAGTTCATCGATTTCTCACGCTCCGCGATGTGGATTGGCAAGGAGCGCGTGTTCATAGACCGGCGCTGACGCCCCGGGGCAGACTCCGGGGCGCAGGCCTGTAAAGGACTCAGTCGAGATCGCTGGCCTCGTGGCGCTCGGCCAGCCGGTCTGCCTCCGGACCCCAGGTTCGGTTGACCCGCCGGCCGCGCTTCACCGCCGGCCGGCTGGCAATCTCCGCAGCCCAGCGATTCACATGGGTATAGCTGGGAGCATCCAGGAACTCCGCAGCGGTGCCATAGAGTTCGCCTTCCAGCAACACGCCATACCAGGGATAGACCGCCATATCGGCAATCGTGTAGTCGTCGCCAACGAGGAAGCGCCGTTCGGCAAGATTGCGATTGAGTACATCCAACTGGCGTTTCACTTCCATGGTGAAGCGGTTGATGCAGTATTCGATTTTGGTAGGCGCATAAGCGTAGAAGTGGCCGAAGCCCCCTCCAAGATACGGGGCGCTGCCCATCTGCCAGAACAGCCATGACAGACACTCGGCGCGGGCGCCACCTGCAGCAGGGAGGAAGGCTGAGAATTTCTCGGCGAGATAGAGCAGAATCGCGCCTGATTCGAATACGCGCACCGGATGCGCGCCGCTGCGATCCAGGAGGGCCGGGATTTTGGAATTCGGATTGACTTCGACAAAGCCTGTTCCGAACTGCTCACCCTCCAGGATGTTGACCAGCCATGCATCGTACTCGGCACCCGCATGCCCCAATGCCAGCAGCTCCTCCAGCATCACCGTGACCTTGACCCCGTTCGGCGTGCCCAGGGAGTACAACTGCAGGGGATGCCTGCCCACGGGCAGCGCTTTTTCGTGCGTGGGGCCGGCAATGGGGCGGTTGATCTTGGCGAAGGCGCCGCCGGAATCGGTATCCCAGGTCCAGACGCGAGGGGGGGTATATTCGGTGGTGTCAGTCATGGCGAGGCTCCTCGATTGAGGTCTGCCAGTATAAGGGTGCCCGCCGCAATCGGGTGCGCCCTCCATGAACCGCGTCCCGAAGGGACTGGGAGTTTGAGGAAACAGGGCTCGTGACACGTATCGCGGTAATCCCCCCTTGGCCGGGATTGCACAATCGCAACCGCCTGTTCGGGCTCCCCGGCTTCGCAGAGTGGTGGGCCAGAGGCGCCGCTGCGGGCTATGAAATGGGCACGGCCGATGTCATCACACCGGAGAGCGCAGACTGCGTCTGGGTCATCGATGTCGCCAGACCACACGAGCTTGCCGCGCCACTGGCTGCAGTCCGGCGTCGCGGAGGTCGCGCAGTGCTGCAGATCCTGGAGTCTCCGCTGGTCAGGCCTCATTCGTGGAATCGATCGATGCACCGCCAGTTTGACTGGGTGCTGACCTACGAACAGGCCGCCGGCAGCGATGCGCTTTATCGTCATTACAGAATTCCGGTGCGTCTCAGGCCGGCACTCTCTGGCATTCCGTTTCAGGCACGCAGAATTTCCGTGATGCTCAATACCAACCATCTGAAAGGGTTCTGGGAGAAACGCAGCCGCACCGAACCCCTTCTCCACTTCCTGGGCGGGCGGCTGAGCGCTGCGCTCCGCCCTGTGCGCGGGGATCTTTATGGCTGGCGACGGCGACTGGCCCGCACGGCAGAGACCTTGCCCGCTGGCACGCTGGATGTTTATGGCCGTGATTGGCAGGGGCAGCAGCTGTCATGGTGCGCGATGTATCCACATCGAGCCTATCGATGCGCAACGGAGGCACCCATACACGCCGAGGGCCTCGTCGGTTGGGCCAGGAAAGCCGCCCTGCTGGGCGGCTACAGATTTGCCATTGCAGCAGAAAACTACAGGGGCCATCGGGATTACATCAGCGAGAAGATCATCGATCCCTTACTCGCTGGCACAGTACCGGTATACCTTGGTGAAGATCACATCACGCGTGTCATCCCGGAGAATGCTTTTGTCGACGCGCGCAAGTACAGAAGCCAGGCTGAGCTGCTCCACTTCCTGCGGGAATGTCCGGCGCAACAATGGCAGGCGATGCAGCGGGCTGGACAGGCATGGCTTGCATCACCGCAGGCAGCTGAATTCCGTGGCGAGGCGTTCGCAGACCTGGCAATGAATGTGCTCAAGGAGCTTCTCGCGTGATATCCCGCTTGCTGTTGGCGCTGAAACGTCACTACTGGAAATTGCGCGCGTCAGCCCGCGCTGAGGGCCATCCCGCACCCCAGGGCACCGCTCGCACGCGGGTACATCCGGCGCTGCGCTTTGGTTGTGACCTGGTACTGGATGTCGGAGCGAACGTCGGACAGTACGGGAGCAGACTCAGGGAGCTGGGCTACCAGGGGAGGATCCTCTCCTTCGAACCACTGTCAGATGCCCATGCCGCGCTTTCCACCCGCGCCGCGGGTGATGCACTCTGGGAGGTTCATCCATGCTGCGCCCTGGGCGCCGACATGGGCAATGGCAACCTCAACATTGCGGGCAATTCGGTGAGTTCGTCCCTGTTGCCCATGCTGGAACTGCATGCCGAAGCTGCACCGGACTCCATTTACCAGGGCAGTCAGACCACACCCATCATCACGCTCGATTCCCTGCTGGACACCCGCATCCGGCCTGCAAGAAAACCGTATCTGAAGATCGACACCCAGGGCTATGAGGCGCAAGTGCTGGCGGGGGCGCGCGAAACCCTGCGCCTGGTGCACGCGGTGGAAATCGAACTGTCACTCGCTCCGCTCTATGCAGAACAGAAAACCTGGCGGTATTTCATCGATCTGCTGGAAGACGCCGGTTTTACGCTGTGGGAGCTGCGGCATGCTTTCAGCGACCCGCGTAATGGGCGCGTGCTGCAAGTCGATGCCGTTTTCAGCCGCGAGAAGGGTTGAGAAAGGTCTGATGGATCAGGGCATGGCGGTCGGGCCTTTAGCTGGCCCGACCGCAGCGCGCTTGCGGAGGAAGGTTTGCGTGCTTCAGAGGTAGTGCGGCATCACTTCCTTGCCGAAACGCTCCAGCACCCGCTTGCACTCATCCAGGGACAGGTATCCCTGGTCGCCCTGCCAGATGAAGTATTCCGGGTTGCAGGTGTCCACCAGCAGATCCATCTCACGCCGCACATCATCCGGGCTGCCAACCAGCGTGAAATGCGCCTGCTCGAAGCGCTCCATGCGCACCTCGGACACTGGCAGCAGCTGTCCCGGATACTTGATGTCGTCTTCCGGCAACCGGAACGCATCGGTGAATCCGAACGCATGCGCCCAACCCGGCCAACCCGTGCCCATCAAGCCTCGCATGGCCAGATCCCGCGCCTGTTGCTTGTTGTCCGCTACATAAACGCCGCGGAACACACCGATGTTTTCCCCGAGCTTGAGTTCCCGGCCCATCTTGCGCGCCTCATCCACATGCGCCTCGGCAAACTTGCGCAGCACCGGCGGATCCGCCGTCAGCATGGTGGGCACGAGGCCTTCTCGCGCGGCCCAACGAATGGTGGCCTCACTCTGGGAGAACGCCTGGAACAGCTGCGGGTGCGGCCGCTGGAAGGGCTTGGGTACGACATTGATGGCCTGGATGTAACCGTTGTCGTCGATCTCACCCGGGGCGCCGTAGCGGCGCGTCCAATCCTGCGCAGGCCACGGTGTGCCGGTGTCGTAGGGGAAGGGGTACTGGTAGTGCTTGCCCTTGTAGCGGAAGGACTCATCACCCCAGGC
>JBDLQR010000486.1:0-3674 GCA_039800485.1 Pseudomonadota bacterium | reverse complement strand
ACTGCCTGAGGACGTCTGGTTCGTAAAAAAGACCACAATCACGAAAACCGAGGGGAGGTCATTGATGAGATTGAAAGACAAGGTGGCAGTGGTGACCGGGGGCGCGGGCGGCATGGGACTGGCCACGGTCATGCGCTTCCTCGCCGAAGGCGCGCGCGTGGTGATTGCGGATTTCAATGCAGCGAACGGCGAGGTCGCGCTGGCGCAGGCGCGCGCGCAGGGTTGGGACGAAGCCGCACGCTTCATCCGCACCGACGTCGCACGTGAGGCCGACGTGAAGGCCATGATCGATTGCGCGATGGACGAGTTCGGGCGGCTGGACATCGTGTTCAACAACGCCGGCGTGGGTGGCGCCATTGGTCCGGTCTGGGAACTCGAGGAAGCGGAGTGGGATTACACGTTTGATGTACTGGTGAAGGGCGTATTCTTCGGCATCAAGCACGCCACCCGGGTACTGCGTCAGCAGCAGCAAGGTGGCTCGCTGATCAACACGGCTTCGATTGCCGGGATTTCGGGTGGCTGCGGGCCTCTGGCGTATTCCGCGGCCAAGGCCGCCGTCATCAATCTCTCCAAGGCCGCCGCCGTACAACTCGCACCGGACCGCATTCGTGTGAATGCCATCTGCCCCGGTTTCATCCTCACCGGACTCACGCGCTCGGAACGTCAGACGCTGGAGGAGGCCGGGCGCCATCTCGATGGCATGCAGCCCTGGCCCGACCACGGCACGGGAGATGACATCGCCGGCACAGCACTTTTCCTGGCGAGCGACGATGCGCGTTTCGTCTCCGGCGAAGCCATCGTGGTCGACGGGGCATTGACCGCCATCGGCCCTGATCTCTGGCAGCGCTTCGGCATACCGCGTGAAGCGCAGATGGAAAAGGCAAGGATCAATCGCGGGACCACCGGTGAAGGCAACCGCACGCGTGCGCTCAAGGGGGAATGAACATCATGCAGTACAGCGACTTCCAGTTTCTCAAGTTTGATCACCCGGAAAAGGGTGTGCTCCTCATCACCATCAATCGTCCGGACGTCATGAATGCAACCAATGCACGGCTGCATTGGGAACTCACCCGCATCTGGCCGGTGGTCAATGACGACCCGGCGGTACGTGTGGTCGTGATCACCGGGGCTGGCGACAAGGCTTTCTCGGCGGGGGGCGATCTGGAATGGATAGAAGAGATGGTGGGGGATGCCGCAAAAATCTCCAACACCATGCAGGAAGCCGCCGATATCGTTTATCGCATGCTCGATTGCGACAAGCCTATCGTCTCGGCAATCAACGGCGTCGCGGTGGGTGCGGGTCTGGCCGTGGCGATGCTTGCGGACATCAGCATCATGTCGGAGTCGGCGCGGATCACCGACGGCCATGTGCGACTCGGCGTGGCGGCCGGCGATCATGCCGTGATTCTCTGGCCGCTGCTCTGTGGCATGGCCAAGGCCAAGTACTACCTCATGACGGCCGATTTCGTCGATGGCAAGGAGGCTGAGCGCATTGGCCTCGTGAGTTTCAGCGCACCCGCAGAAGAAGTGCTGCCGCGCGCACTCAAGGTTGCCCACAAACTCGCCACCGGCAGCCAGCAGGCCATACGCTTCACCAAGAAATCCCTCAACAACTGGCTGCGGATGGCGGGGCCGGCGTTCGACAACTCGCTCGCGATGGAGATGTTGTGCTTTCTGGGCGAGGACGCGAAGGAAGGGGTGGCAGCCGTGCGCGAGAAACGTGCGCCGAACTTCCCGTCTGCCCGCTGAGCGCCTCAGGCGCGTTTGTCGAGACCCAGAAGCTGTCGCATCCCTGCCGGGGATGCGACAGTCCCACCCGCAGCTTCCACGGCGCGGACCGATCGATCCACCCACTGCACGTTGCTGAGCGTGCTGCCCAAGGGCGCGTCCTCCAGCCCGACCCGCAGATGTCCACCACGCGCCACCACGGCCGGAATCAGGGGTGTGACATCCACACCAAGGCCGGACACCATCCAGGGCGCACCCGCGGCGCAGCTTTCCTTGAGCTGCAGCAGGGCTTCCAGCGCATAAGACTCAGGCGGGAAGCCGAACAGAAAATCGCTGCTGAACATGAACCGGTACAAAGGCTCGGGGGCGCCCGCGACTCTCCTATGCAGCGCAGCGCCTGCGCGCAGAAAGCCTGGTTCGTAGATCGCATAGGCGGGTTTGAAGTGATGCGTGGCCGCGAGCGCAAGGCCATGGAGGATGTCTTCCTCGGGGTTGGCATAGACAAAGCCCGGATCCCCGTTGGCCAGCGTGAAGTTGACGGATCCGGGATCCACCGCCGCAAGTTCGATCAGTCCGCGTGCTGCCAGCTGCTGCGTGGCTGAATAACGGACCGCGGCATCGCGCTGCGAAGGGTCTTGCGTGCCGAGTGGAATGGTGGGGTAAACCGGGACATCCGCCCGCGCCCGTATGCCTTCGATGATGCGGGCATAGATCTCCCAGTCATCGCATTGCACGCCGCGGGTCTCATCGTAGGGATGAACATGGACAATGCTTGCCCCGGCAGCGACACAGGCGAGGCCTGCTTCGATGCACTCGCTGACGCTGACGGGAATCAAGGGTTGCCGCTTGCGTGTCCATGGGCCGTTCAGGGCGCATTCGATGATGGTGGCAGTCATGGGTGAGTTGTCCTTACCGGTGAAGGGCACAGTCGAGGCGTGGGCAGGATCATCACAAGGGCCGCGCGGTCCCGGCCCGGCAGAGGCGTGGCAGATCTCCAAGCATGGCCTTGATCTGCTGAAGGCGATTCGTGGAGCTGGGATGGGTGCTCGCGAATTCGGGCATGCGGCTGCCACCACTGGCCTTGGCGAGAATGCGCATGACGCCGCTCAAGGCTTGTGGCCGGTAGCCCGCCTCTGCCATCAGACAGAGACCCAGACGATCCGCCTCCAGTTCGTCGTCCCGACCGTACTTCATGGTCACGAAGCCGCCTACCATCTGCGCCACGCGGCCCATTTCGTAAGATCCCGCCCCCATCACGACAGCGCCGGTGAGCCCTGCCGTGAGCTCCTGCTTGGCAAGGCGTTCCGCGCTGTGCCTTGCAATCACGTGCCCCACCTCATGCGCCAGCACGCCTGCGAGCTGGTCTTCGTTCTCGAGGCGCGACAACAGGGCCAGGGTAATGAAGACAGGGCCTCCCGGCAGGGCAAAGGCATTCACGGTATTGCGGTCGGCAAGCACGTGGAAACTGAAAGGATATCCGCTGCGCGCAGCCACGCTGCGCGCCACGATGCGTTCACCCACCCTCGTGACGACTGCTGCAAGCTCGGGATCGTTGCTGAGTCCTCCGAACTGTTGCGCCATTTCCGGGGCAGATCGCATGCCCATGGCGATCTCCTGTTCGTGGGTCAGGCTCACGCGCTGACGCTCGCCGGTGATCGGATTGACCGATTCCTTGCCGAGATAGGAAAAAAACGAGAAGGCTCCGACCACCGCCATGATGATCAACCTGAGCTTGAGATTACCGTCGAGCATGAGGTTGGCCTGTCAGCGGTGATCGCGTTCGAGAAACTCATACAGGCCGCCCGCTGCTGCACCAAACACGCAATGGCTGGCCAGCATCAGCCAGCCCCGCAGCGCCACGAAGCCAGCGATGAAATCCGCGATGAAGTAATAGTTGATGCTGTAGAGGCAAAGCCCGAACAACGCCCCACCCATCACCCCGACCA
>JBDLQR010000485.1:0-10195 GCA_039800485.1 Pseudomonadota bacterium | reverse complement strand
GCGCGTCCCCGGCGTCTGCGAACAGCTCCTCGAAAACCCACCGCATGGTCAGTACCGTGGGGCCTGCATCTACGCTTGCCAAACCCACATTCACTTCGCGCATCTTGCCGCCCGGCGCGCCGGCCGCCTCGTACACCTGCACGGCCTGACCGCGCGCGGCGAGCAGCATCGCCGAGGCGAGGCCGGCAACCCCGGCACCGATCACGACCACCGGAAGTTCCGGTTCAGGGTGCGCCATCTGCTTGCATGAAACCGTTGACCGCCATGCCCCAAGTGTCTATTTTGATTGACACATGTACAAGTAAAAAAAATTTACACATAGACGCGGAGGCCAGAATGGACGTCATGCGCCGGATCGAAGATGCGATCACCACGGTCATCGGCCAGGGCGAGCGCGGCAAATACCCACCCAGGCTGGCCGCCGCCATACGGCACGCCGTCTTCCCGGGCGGCGCACGCATTCGTCCGCGCCTGTGCATGGCCGTCGCCATGGCCTGCGGAGCGACCGAGGACCTGCGCGCCGCGGAGGCGGCAGCGGCCTCCATCGAGCTTTTCCATTGCGCCTCGCTGGTCCATGACGACCTGCCGTGTTTTGACGACGCGGCCTTGCGCCGTGGCAGGCCCTCGGTGCATGTGGCTTATGGCGAGGAAATTGCGGTCCTCGCGGGTGACGCCCTCATCGTGCTTGCCTACCAGGCCTTGCTGGGTTCGGGTCCGGAGCATGCTGCCAAGCTGCCCGCACTGATGCACACCTTGTGCAGGGCGGCGGGTATGCCATCCGGGATCGTGGCCGGTCAGGCCTGGGAGAGCGAGCCCAACGCGTCACTTGCTGAATATCATCGCGCCAAGACCGGCATACTCTTCAGTGCGGCCACTGAATCCGGGGCCATTGCGGCCGGCGCCGAACCCGCATCATGGACTGCGCTGGGAGCGAGGCTGGGTGAGGCGTATCAGGTCGCGGATGACATACGCGATGTGGCGGCCAGCTCGAAGGAAACCGGAAAACCCGTCGGTCAGGATCTCGCCCATGGTCGCCCCAGCAGCGCTCGTTCGTTGGGTCTTAAAGGTGCGTTGAAACGCTTTGACTACCTGCTGGATTCTGCGCTCGCCTCCATCCCCCCGTGCCCCGGCGGCAGCAACCTCCAGGAATTGATCCGCCTGGAGTCACAACGCCTCATTCCTGAAGAAATCTCGCGCCAGGCCGCGTGACGCTGCAATGCCGGACGCAGCGCGCGCCGAGCTTGGCAGGCCAGAACCCTTGATCGAGCGTCTGCGCTGCTGGCGCGATGAACTCCTTGCCAGCCCGGGTTTCCAGCAATGGGCATCCGGATTTCCCCTCACGCGCTGGATCGCGCGCCGGCAGGCGGCGAAGTTGTTCGATCTGTGCGCTGGATTTGTGTACTCGCGCGTACTGAAAGTCTGCGTGGAATTGCGGTTGCTCGAGAACCTGCGGGCATCACCCCGTTCGATGGCGACCCTTGAATCCATGACCGGGCTCCAGACGGAGCCACTCCGGACGCTGCTCGACGCTGCACAAGCCCTGGAGCTCATAGAGCGGCGCAAGGGTGGGATGTACGGTCTCGCACCCTTGGGCGCCTCACTGGTTGGCAATCGCGGGATCCTCGCGATGATTGCGCACCATGATCTGTTTTATGACGACCTGCAGGATCCTGTCGGACTGCTCAAGGGCACGCGGCAGAACACAGCACTCAAAGCCTACTGGGCTTATGCCCGCAGTGAGAGTCCAGCCGGCCTGCCGTCATCGGCCCTGGGTGAATACTCCCGATTGATGGCCGAGTCGCAGCCGATGATCGCGGGGGAGGTCCTGCGTACCTACGACTTTTCCCGGCATCGGTTACTGCTGGATGTGGGTGGGGGAGAGGGTGCTTTCAGCACCGCCGTTGCACTCGCCAATCCAAGGTTGCGCTGTGAGGTGTTCGACCTGCCCGGTGTAGCTGAGCGCGCCACCCTGCGCCTGGCCGAGGCCGGGCTTGCTGCGCGCATCACCGCATCGGGCGGCGATTTCTTCCGGGATGAACTGCCCCGGGGCTCGGACATAGTGACCTTGGTGCGGGTGCTTCACGATCACGATGACCGGGAAGTCTGCGCTCTCTTGTGCAACATCCGCCGGGGGCTCCAGCCCGGCACCACGCTCCTGATTGCTGAACCGATGTCCGGCGAGGGCGCTGCAGGACGGCTGAGCGATGCCTATCTGTCCTTCTACCTCCTGGCGATGGGACAGGGACGCGCGCGGACCCGGCATCACCTGACTGAACTCCTGTCGAAGTCCGGATTCGGGCGGGTCAAAACCCCGGCTGTCGGGGTCCCGATGCTGACATCGGTGATCCTTGCCGAGGCCATTTGAGGTCAAAGTGTAAACCTCAGTTGACAAAAAAAAGCGTATATCTACACTGACATCAGGCTGCGAAAAAAAGACCCTCCACACGGAGCCCGAGGTCATCCATGCAAACGACAGCAGTGGTCCTGGAAGGACCCGGCAAACTGGCGCTCAAGACCTTGGAGCTCTCGCCCCCGGGCGATGACGATATCGTGGTCGATATCGAATGGAGCGGGATCAGCACCGGCACGGAAAGACTGCTGTGGTCCGGGCGCATGCCACATTTCCCCGGGATGGGGTATCCACTCGTACCTGGCTATGAATCCGTGGGCCGCGTTGCCGAGGCAGGCCCGGATTCGGGCCTCGAGGTAGGCACGCAGGTCTTCGTCCCCGGTGCGCGCTGCTTCGGTGACGTGCGTGGACTGTTCGGAGGAGCGGCTGCCCGTGTCGTTGTCCCGGGCGCGCGCGTCCAGCCCATTGATGATCGCATCGGGGAACGTGGCGTGCTGCTTGCGCTGGCCGCAACGGCCTATCACGCGACGTCTTCGTCGTCCGCCAGCCAACCGGATCTGATCGTGGGCCACGGTGTTCTCGGCCGCCTGTTTGCACGCCTCGCCCTGCTTGAAGGGGCAACACCGCCGGTCGTATGGGAACGTAACCCCGCACGCAGACGCAACTCCGACCCCTACGAAGTAGTGGATCCGGAAGACGATCCCCGCCGCGACTACAACACCATCGTCGATGTGAGCGGTGATCCCGCGATACTTGATTCACTCATTGCCCGGCTGGCGCCGGGGGGTGAGATTGTCCTGGCAGGCTTTTACGACCAGCCGCTTTCGTTTGCCTTCCCGCCTGCCTTCATGCGCGAAGCCCGGTTCCGGGTTGCTGCCCAGTGGCAGGAGGGCGACCTCGCCGTTGTCACCGATCTGGTGGAGGCGGGACAGCTTTTCCTTGACGACCTGATTACACACCGCAGCCACGCCAGCGAGGCTGATGCGGCTTACCGCACGGCATTCAACGATCCGTCCTGCCTCAAGATGGTGATTGACTGGAGAGATTCCCGATGAGCATGCAAGCTGATTCAGTTCGGATCCCTGTGGGAGCTGTGCGGCCCGCTGCTGCAACACCTGCTGCGGAAACGCAGTCCCGCGCTGCGCCCAAGACCCAGATCATCGCCATCTACGGCAAGGGTGGGATTGGCAAGAGTTTCACACTGGCCAACCTCTCGTACATGATGGCCCAGCAGGGCAAGAAGGTTCTGCTGATTGGATGTGATCCCAAGAGTGATACCACCTCTCTGCTGTTCGGCGGTCGTGCCTGCCCGACGATCATCGAAACATCTTCCCGCAAGAAAGCTGCGGGCGACGATATTTCCATCGGCGATGTCTGCTTCAAGCGTGATGGCGTCTTCGCCATGGAGCTCGGAGGGCCGGAGGTCGGCCGTGGTTGTGGCGGGCGCGGGATCATTCACGGGTTCGAACTGCTGGAGAAGCTGGGCTTCCACGACTGGGACTTTGATTACGTCCTGCTGGATTTTCTCGGTGACGTGGTTTGCGGTGGCTTCGGCCTGCCGATCGCGCGTGACATGTGCCAGAAGGTCATCGTGGTCGGCAGCAACGATCTCCAATCCCTTTACGTGGCCAACAACGTCTGCTCGGCCGTCGAATATTTCCGCAAGCTGGGTGGCAATGTCGGTGTGGCCGGCATGGTCATCAACAAGGATGATGGCACCGGCGAAGCCGCTGCCTTTGCCGCCAAGGCCGGTATCCCAGTGCTCTCCGCGATTCCTGCACACGAGGATATCCGTCGCAAGAGCGCGGCCTACGAAATCATCGGCAAGCCGGGCACGCCATGGGCCTCACTGTTCGAATCCCTGGCCGGCAATGTTGCCGATGCGCCGCCGGTGCGTCCGTCACCCCTCGGGCAGGAAGATCTTCTCGGCCTGTTCGCAGCTGATGCAGTGGGTCGCGATGTGGTGCTCGAGCCCGCTTCAGCCGCTGACATGCGCGGCAGCAACGCGCAGCCCAAGGCCTCACTCGAAGTGGTGTACGACGAGGCATGAGCATGCAGGCGAAAGGATACGCCGCGTTTGACGTGCCTGCTGCAGACGGCGGAGCGCCTGCGCCTTCCGTGCATGCCGACGGGCAAGGGTGCCATGCGGGTGCGAAGGAAATGCAGCGTGCTGCCAAGGCAGCCGGCAACAGTGCGCTGCTCGAACGCCTCGAGCGCGATTATCCCCGTGGACCCCACGATCAACCACAAAGCATGTGCCCTGCTTTCGGCTCATTGCGCGTTGGCCTGCGGATGCGACGCACGGCAACGGTGCTCTCCGGCTCGGCCTGTTGCGTGTATGGCCTGACCTTCACCTCGCATTTCTACGGTGCACGTCGATCCGTGGGTTACGTGCCTTTCAATTCCGAGACCCTGGTCACGGGCAAGCTTTTCGAAGACATCCGCGAAGCGGTCTTCAAGCTTGCAGATCCGGCACTGTATGACGCCATCGTCGTGATCAATCTGTGCGTGCCGACCGCATCCGGCGTGCCTTTGCGCCTGCTCCCCCGTGAGATAGAAGGTGTACGCATCATAGGTATCGACGTCCCGGGCTTTGGTGTGCCCACGCACGCCGAGGCGAAAGATGTCCTGGCGGGCGCGATGCTTGAATTTGCGCGACAGGAAGCCATGACCGGGCCGGTCGCCGCGCCACGCGCTGGTGTTTCCCAACGCCCGACTGTTGCCTTGGTCGGCGAGATCTTTCCTGCTGATCCAGTCTCGATCGGAATGCTTCTCGAGCCCATGGGGCTGGCCGCGGGTCCGACCGTCCCGACCCGGGAATGGCGTGAACTCTACGCGGCCCTGGATTGCCCGGTGGTCGCGGGACTCCATCCTTTTTACCGCTCTGTCTTCCGGCAATTCGATGCCGCGGGACGGCCGGTCATCGGCTCAGCTCCTGTCGGCCATGACGGAACTGCAGCCTGGCTTGCAGCGATAGGGGAGGCCAGTAGTGTGCCACGTGCACAGATTGCCGCGGCCCAGAACAAGGCGCTTCCCGGTATCAAGGCCGCACTCGCCGCGGCGCCGATCAAGGGCCGCATCACGGTCTCCGGATACGAAGGCTCGGAACTGCTGGTGGCCCGCCTTCTGGTTGAGAGTGGTGCTGACGTCCGGTCTGTAGGGACGGCGTGCCCGCGCACTGAATGGTCGGCTGCTGATGAAGCATGGCTTGCAGACCGTGGAATCCACGTCAACTACCGGGCCTCTCTCGAGCAGGATCTGGCAGCGGTAGAGGAATTCCAACCCGACCTTGCCATCGGCACCACGCCGCTGGTGCAGGCTGCCAAGCAGAAGGGCACACCCGCCCTTTACTTCACGAACCTGATCTCGGCACGTCCCCTGATGGGGGCCGCGGGTGCCGGCTCACTGGCACAGGTCGTCAATGCGGCCATGGCCAACCGCGAGCGCTTCGATCGCATGCGGGAATTCTTCGAAGGTGTTGGCGAGGGAGACACCGCAGGAGTCTGGCAGGAGGAGCCTGTGATGCACCCTGGATTCCGTGCGAGCCAGAGTCGGAAGCTCGCGCGCAAGGGTCTCTCCGAGGGAGATTTCTGATGCTGATTCTGGATCATGACCGTGCGGGCGGGTACTGGGGCGCGGTATACGCATTCACTGCCATCAAGGGCCTGCAGGTCATCATCGACGGACCTGTCGGCTGCGAAAATCTGCCCGTGACGTCCGTGCTCCACTACACCGACGCATTGCCTCCTCATGAACTGCCGATTGTGGTGACCGGGCTCGCAGAGGAAGAGCTTGGGCAGCACGGCACGGAAGGGGCGATGAAACGCGCTCATCGCAGCCTTGATCCGGCCCTTCCCGCGGTAGTGGTCACCGGTTCCATTGCCGAGATGATCGGCGGAGGGGTTACTCCCGAAGGAACAAATATCCTCCGCTTCCTGCCGCGAACCATCGATGAAGATCAATGGCAAAGCGCGAACCGGGCCATCAATTGGCTCTGGACGGAATATGGTGCGAAACGCGCTCGTGCGCGCAACACGCGACCGGTTGGCAGCAAACCGCTGGTCAACATCATCGGCCCCATCTACGGCACCTTCAATTCCCCGAGTGATCTCGCGGAAATCAAGCGTCTGGTCGAAGGCATTGGTGCCGAAATCAATCTGGTGTTTCCGCTGGGCAGTCATCTGGAAGATGTGCCGAAGCTCGCCGATGCAGACGTGAATGTCTGCATGTACCGCGAATTCGGCCGCCTGCTCTGTGAAAACCTTGATCGTCCGTATCTCCAGGCGCCCATCGGTCTGCACAGCACCACCCGCTTCCTGCGCAAACTGGGCGAACTCCTCGGACTCGATCCCGAGCCGTTCATCGCGCGCGAGAAGCACACGACGATCAAACCCTTGTGGGACCTGTGGCGCTCAGTCACGCAGGATTTCTATGCCACGGCAAGTTTTGGCGTGGTCGCCACCGAAACCTACTCAAGAGGCATCCGCAGCTTCCTGGAACAGGAACTGGGCCTGCCCTGCGCTTATTCGGTAGCGCGTTGCCCAGGAACGAAGTCGGACAACGAAGCCATCCGGGAGATGGTCCGCAAGAAGGGCGCCCTGGTGGTGTTCGGCAGTTTCAATGAACGCATGTACCTCGCGGAATCCGGCAGCCGGGCGGTCTACATTCCCGCCTCGTTCCCGGGCGCGTTGATCCGGCGGCATACGGGTACGCCTTTCATGGGTTACTCAGGCGCGGTGTATCTCGTGCAGGAAGTCTGCAATGCGCTGTTCGATGCGCTGTTTCACATCCTGCCGATGGCTGCCGATCTTGACCGTATCGAAGCCACGCCTGCCCGCCCGGATCGAACGGACACCACTACCCGGTGGGACGAAGATGCGCACCAGATGCTGGAATCCCTGGTGGAAACAGAGCCCGTGCTGGTACGAATCTCGGCGGCCAAGGAGATCCGCGACAGGGCCGAACGGGATGCTCGCGCGGCAGGTGAACTCAGTGTGACGGCAAACCGCGTCGCCAAGACGCAGATGGCACTCAAGACAGGAGCAGTGCAATGAAGGCAGACATGTTCGCGAATGAAGGCGCTGCGGTCATCACCATGACCCGTCCGGCTGAGCGCAAACGGGTTCACACCCACGCCCATTGCTCTCCGGATCTCCGGTTCATCTTCGGTGTGTGCGTAGTGGCATTCCTCGTGGTGGGGGTGCTGTCGCGTGTGGTACGCCTGAAGTGGCTGCCCGGCGCCCGTCAGGGGACAACCCTGCTCGAGGAGGCCCGCACGGCGGCAGAAACGGTTGTCGAGTTCGTCTCGATGAACTGAGAGATACATCCGTCGTGTCCCTGTGACAAGGGCGGGATGCCGAAATGGCGCCCAGTCGGGTGGAGGCGTGTGTGACAACGGCCATTCGGCCAGAAGGAGAGTAGAGATGGCAGATAGAGGTACTTCCCTGTCGGGACTGACCGATCAGGAGGCAAAGGAATTCCACGGAATCTTCATGAGCAGTTTCATCCTGTTCACGGTAGTCGCGATCGTTGCCCACTTTCTGGTGTGGCAGTGGCGTCCGTGGTTCCCCGGTCCGGAAGGCTATGGCATGACCCTCGACGGCGTGCAGGGCCTGATGGATACCGTCAAGAACGTTTTCGTCTAGAAAGGAGGAAGCATCATGTGGAGAGTATGGCTTCTGTTTGATCCCAGACGCACCCTGGTTGCGCTGGCGACCTTCCTGTTCGTGCTGGCAATCCTGATCCATTTCATTCTGCTCAGCACCGATCGATTCAACTGGATCGAGGGGCCGAGAAATGCCGGAAAGCCAACGGCGATGTCGGTCATGCCGGAGGCGCAAGCGCCTTCCGTGCGGAACCTCATCGGCTGATGTGTCGGCGATGCGGGCGGATGGGGGCCAGGGATTCGATGGGTTCCTGCTTCATCCGCTCGTCCGCCTCCCGAACAGTCTGCAGAGATGGCGTCAGGCGAGTCTGCGTCTGTACCAGATCATGCCCCTAAGCCAAGCCGATTCGACATAGCAGGAGAGCACCCATGCCCATGCTCAGTTTTGAACGCAAATACCGGGTCCGAGGCGGCACGCTGCTTGGTGGCGACCTGTTCGATTTCTGGATTGGTCCTTTCTACGTAGGTTTCTTCGGTGTCACAGGTGCATTTTTCACCATTCTTGGCACCGCGCTGATTCTTTATGGCGCAGCCCTCGGCCCTACCTGGAACATCTGGCAGATCAATATCGCGCCCCCTGATCTGTCATACGGACTTGGGCTCGCTCCCCTGAAAGAAGGCGGGCTTTGGCAAGTCATCACGATTTGCGCGCTCGGATCTTTCGGATCCTGGGCGCTCCGCGAAGTTGAAATCTCACGCAAGCTGGGCATCGGATTGCATGTGCCCTTCGCATTCAGCGTCGCGATCTTTGCCTACTTCACTCTGGTGGTCATCCGCCCCCTGCTGATGGGCGCCTGGGGGCACGGTTTTCCCTACGGCATCCTCTCTCATCTCGACTGGGTGTCGAACACGGGCTATCAGTATCTGCATTTCCATTACAACCCGGCGCACATGCTGGCGGTGACCTTCTTCTTCACCACCACCTTTGCACTGTCGCTCCACGGCTCACTCATCCTGTCCGCCACCAACCCGGGGCCTGGTGAGGAGGTCAAGACACCGGAGCACGAAAACACGTTCTTCAGGGACGCCATCGGGTACTCCATTGGCACGCTCGGTATCCACCGGCTCGGTTTGTTTCTGGCTTTGTCCGCCGGTTTCTGGAGTGCGATATGCATCGTGATCAGTGGCCCATTCTGGAGCAAGGGCTGGCCGGAATGGTGGAACTGGTGGCTCAGCCTCCCGATCTGGTGAGTAACAAGCGCAGCGCAGGAAAAA
Source organism: Pseudomonadota bacterium (assembly GCA_039800485.1). GTDB lineage: Bacteria > Pseudomonadota > Gammaproteobacteria > CAIKBL01. The sequence goes on along the minus strand of JBDLQR010000485.1, from coordinate 965 downwards.
CGCTAAGAGGGGATACGTGATGGCCGATTACCAGAATATCTTCACCCGCGTGCAGGTACGCGCGGCGCCCTATCCCGGCGTTCCCATGCGCGGGGGAAGCTGGGTCAGGCAAGGGCAGCCGATCTTCTCCTACTGGATGGGAAAGATAGGCGATGCCCAGATCGGTCCGTTCTATCTGGGCTGGCTGGGTCTCGCGTCCATCCTGTGCTTCTTCGTCGCGATTGAAATCATCGGGCTCAACATGGCCGCTTCGGTCAACTGGAGTCCTTCCGAGTTCCTGCGGCAGTTGCCGTGGCTTGCGCTGGAGCCTCCATCCCCCGAGTACGGCCTGACGCTGCCGCCGTTGGCCGAAGGTGGCTGGTGGCTCATGGCAGGTTTTTTTCTCACCTGCTCAATCCTTCTGTGGTGGGTGCGGATGTACCGCAGGGCCCGCGCTCTGGGTATGGGAACTCATACAACCTGGGCGTTTGCATCTGCCATCTGGCTGTACCTCGTCCTGGGATTCATCCGGCCACTGATGATGGGCAGCTGGAGTGAAGCCGTTCCCTTCGGGATATTTCCTCATCTTGACTGGACTGCTGCGTTCTCGATCCGCTACGGGAATCTCTTCTACAACCCGTTTCACATGCTGTCGATCGCGTTCCTCTACGGGTCCACTCTGCTTTTCGCCATGCATGGCGCCACCATCCTCGCGGTGAGCCGGCTCGGTGGTGAACGCGAAATCGAACAGATCGTTGATCGCGGAACGGCTTCCGAGCGCGCGGCGCTGTTCTGGCGCTGGACCATGGGGTTCAACGCGACCATGGAATCCATCCACCGCTGGGCTTGGTGGTTTGCAGTGCTCTGCCCGCTCACGGGTGGCATCGGCATCCTGCTCACAGGGACGGTCGTGGACAACTGGTACCTGTGGGGCGTGAAACACGCGATTGCGCCACCTTATCCGCCCATGCCCGTAGTTGACCCGG
>JBDLQR010000484.1:0-9957 GCA_039800485.1 Pseudomonadota bacterium | reverse complement strand
CTTGGTGATACCGTAGTCGCGGTTGAGCCGCACGAGATCGGCTTCAATCTCAGGCACTACGTCCACTTTGCGTGCCAGCTCCTCGAGTCGCCTGGTGTAGACGTCCACCCGCGTCTCCAAGGCCGCCACGGTGGCATCGGCCTGTGCGGCCTCCAGCTTGATCTGCTGCTTGAACGATGAGTCCAGGACACCCATCTCTTCACCGCCGGCATCAGCGGGAAGGGAGGCGAGTTCTTCAGCCTTCTCTTCCTTGCGCTTGCGGTATTCATCGATCAGACGTCGCATCGCGATGATGTCGGGATGTTTGTCGGTGTATTTGAGGAGCATCTCGTCGATGCGCCCTTCAAGGTCATTGATCTTGTTGTCGAAGACAGCAAGTTGCGGATGATTGCGCTGAGCTCCCTGGCCATCGTCGAGCGCGGCCATGAGGTCATCCTCGCCGAAGGCCACGGTTTCGATGCTGCTCTCGGCTTTCAGCTGGTCCCGACGCCGCCGAGCCTCGTCCAGCTTCAGCTTGGCTTCATTCAGGGTGGCCTGCGCCTCCTGCATGCGGGCGAAATAGCCGCCCTGAGAGCCGGGCATGATGCCCACGTTCTTCTGTTTGAACTGCTTCAGGCGATCTTCAGCCTCGACCAGACGCTTCTCGTAGGCTGCGATCTGCTCGTCAAGGAATTTCTGGGTAGACGCCGTGTCGCGCCGCGCATCACCCAGAGACTGCTCCATGAAGATGTTGAGCAGTTCATCCACGACCTTCTTGGCCACGCGGGGATCCTGCTCGACATAGGAGACGTCATAGATATTGCCGCCACGCCGACCTGCGTTCACCTTGATCCCGGCAGTCAATTCATCAACCACCTCGTTGAATTCCTCAGGCGTGCGCGCCTTGAGGTCAAGGTCGGCGCGACGCGCGACTTCTTCCAGATTGGGCCGGGTAAGCAGTGTACGGCTCAATAACAGGGCTGCATCCGAGGCAGCGCCCGTGTTGAAAGCCACGCCGGACAGCAAGGGGCGAAGCATGGAGCGGGAATCGAGGAAAACCTTGGCGCCCACCTGATACGTATCCGGCAGCGACTGGACGAAACCCCAGCCCAGGATGGAGAGCAGTGAGGCTGCAACCATTCCCGGCCAGCGATAAAGCCAGGCCATCCGCAGGAAGGTGCGTGCAAGCTGAACCTGCTCAAACATGACGTTCCCTCACACTCGGCGCGAAGGTGGGATACGCGGCGTGAGGCTTGTTCAGAACCAGGCCTCCGGGATGATGAGGATATCTCCCGGTTGCAAATCCACATTGGCGGAGAAATCGCCGTCGCGGATGAGGTCATCAAGTCTCACCGTGTATTCGGTCTCCTGACCCTCAACGTAACGCACCAGCACCGTACGGTTGCCGGCTGCGAAGTCCGTGATGCCCCCCACCCGGATCATGAGATCGAGCACCGTCATGTTCTTGCGATAGGGTGTGGAGGTTGGGCGACTGGCTTCACCCACCACGCGCACCTGATCTTCGTACTCGCCCACGAAGCCTCCCGGAATGACCGTGACCAGGGGATCGCGAACGAACTCGCTCAGTTCTTTTTCCAGTTCCACCGAGAGTTGGGGCGGTGTCTTGCCAGTCGCGAGGAATTCCTTGATGAGCGGCGTCGAGAATTTTCCGTCGGGCCGTACTGTCACGGTGCTGGAAAGCTCGGGATTGCGCCAGACGAAGATGTTGAGTGAATCCCCGGGCCCTACCCGGTAGGTCCAGTCCTTGGCGACATCGCTCTCACGCGGTGCGGGTTCACGCGACGACCAGACAACTTCACGCAAGTTGCGCAGGCTGTCTCCACAGCCGGCGAGCAGACCAATCAGCAACAACAGGGCTGCCCGCGAGAAGCGACCTTGGGTCAGGGGGAAGTAGCTGCGCATCGCTTTCCTTCTTTCTCGAACTGATAGAGACGCCGTCACTGCATGCAGCCCTGGCAGACACTTTTGAGGGTTCGCCTGGAACACATGCACGGTTATTTTGAAGATAAGTCCATTTTTCAGTTATTTAGTGGCAAAGTCTAGCGTGACTTCTCAGAGACGCCTGACGCGTCGCAAAGGACAGCGGCGGCCACACTGCCGACTTGAGTCCGGGTAGCCGACTCAAGCCCTGAACTGGATGTGGCGCGGGCCGAAGCTCAAGGCTCCATCCGCAGCAGAAAGCTCCAGAAAAGCCAGCGCCGCACTCTCCTCCACAGCGGCAAGTAGCGCCAGCTCCCGCGCGCCTCCACGGAACACCGTCCAGCCGGGCATGGAAGTGTCAGGCGCCGACTGCTGCCTGGCCACATCCAGCGCAAACTCCAGGCGCTGGCCAGCCGGCGCGAAGGCCAGCACCATGGCCAGTTCGTCCATGGCCCTGACCCGCGCCGAGAAAATCCGGAACAGGCTGCGACTGCGCTCGGGATTCGCCTCGAGCTCCGCCTGAAAAGTCCGGCGATCGAGTGTCATGAGCTCACTGTCATCCACCGCGACCGCGGAGGCCGAGCGTGGCTGGTCGTCGATGAGGGCGAGCTCGCCCAGAAGATCCCCGCGTGAGAGATGCGCCAAGGTCAGCTCTTCACCACTGGCCCGGGTTCGCGCAATCCGGATGTCTCCCGATTCGACCACATAGGCGTGTTCGCCCAAATCGCCCTCCCGGAACACATATTCCCCGGCGCGGAAGACCATACGCTCGAAGCTGTCCTGGAAGGCGCTCAGGGCAGTTTCAGGCATGCCGCGGAAGGCCCAGGCAAGGAATTGCTCGGTGGTACCGACCAGCGGAGTGACATGGTTTCCGATTTCATCGTTCCAGATGCTCTCGCGCGTCAAGGGCGTGAAGCCGAGGCGCCGGTACATGCCGCTTGTTTCGTGGTTGACCACCACCAGGATATGCGTTGCCTCGTAACGACGGCAGACCGTCGCGGCCATCCTGAACATGGCACGGATGACGTCCCTGCGACGGCGCCAGTTGTTGCGGATGGCCAGCATGCCGGCGCTGCCGAACTGCACCGGCTGGCCGATGGCGGCGGACTTTCCACCCACCTTGATCTGGCCGGCGGCCACCTGGGCACGGTACTCGGTGAAATCGTAGAGCTCGTCAACCGGCATGCCAGCGGAGCTGTCCTTGAGCAGGCGCATGGTCGCTACCGGCTCGTCCGCCTCATACGCCACCACATGGAAGGCGCTGGGGAAGGCGTCGAACCGGTCGACCAGGCGATGGCCGTGGATGGGTTTGCCCCCGAACTTGCCATCCTCGATGACGAAAACCTCGTGGCGCAGCCACAGGGCATCATCAATCTCGCGTGCGTCGCTGGCTACCTTGATCCGGATGGGCATGGGGCAACTCGAAACCTGACGACCAAGGGTCGGGCGGTCCAGCAGGGGCGGTGGACGAAGAAGGAATCCGTTCTCATCGGCGGAGTCTAGCAGACGAGCGACCGCCGCACCGATAGGGCAACTCCTCAGAAACTATGCCGGAACTCCCAATAAACGCGATCGCTGTCATCAAACTGCCCGAGCAGACCGCGGCTCGGGCCACCAAACACGTCGGCACCCAGCACGGCGCGCCAATCGGTCGCGAAATCCCAGCTGACCTTGGTTTCCACCAGCCATTCGTTCCGGTCGAGGCTTTGAATCCACAGGATTTCAGGTTTGATATCCGGATGCAGGCGTGTGGTGGTCAGGAACACGCTCATGCCGGACTCGATTTCTTCATAGATCATGGTGGGAGCGTGATCCTGCAACCAGGTCTGGAAGAACTGGAGGTTCACGTTGTCACCGGCCTCGCTCGCCCAGTCGATGCCCCCAACGTAGCGGAGCTCGTTGCTGTCCTCCAGGCCATCGAAATCCGTGAGGCTGGTGACGCTCACCTGACGATCGAGGGTCTGCACCGCCTCGGCCTTGAAGACGAAACTGCCGAGGTCCTTCGCAACGGTGGTGCCGAACTGATGAATCCGCTCATGGACCGGTCGGAATGAGACCTCCGGCACGGCCGTATCCGGGAGGGAGCGCTGGAAGGCGGCGGTCTTGTCGGGGCTGGTGTAGTAGAAGAATGAATAATCCCACCCATTGCGGAGCCAGCTGCCACGGGCACCAGCGCCGAAATCACTGCCAAAGTCCGAAGGTGTCTTGTCTTCCAGGAAATTCGCCTGCACGCCGGCGGGCAGCGTGACCGGGAACGGATAGAACTGGGCCCCGAACTCGCCGATGTTGTCGATGGTCATGCGCGGGATGTAGACCAGTTCTCCCTTGAAATCGTTGCCGAAATACTCGGCGCGCGCCGCCCACTGCGGAATCCTGATGAGATCGAAATCGGGCAGGATGAATTCCCGCAAATCCAGCGCAGAAATGACGTCGGCAAAGAACAACCCCACCATTTCGCCCCAGATGATGTGCTGACGCCCGAGACGCAGATCCCACTGGCCGGCATCGATATCGACATAGGTCTCGTCCAGATACCCCCAGAGTTTCTGATCATCTTCAACGGCGTCCGGGTAGTAGTTCTCGAACTCGAAGACGGGGTCGTACTGCAGATGCCCCCCTACCTGGAAGGACACCCGGTCAGACAGTTCGCCGGCAATCCGGACCTTGGCCAGATTCTTGAACTTGGAATAGTGGCCGTCATCCGGCACGGTGTAGGCGAACTCGTTCTGGACGAAACCACTGATCCGCACGCGGGGGGCAGTGTCTGCCGCGGGCGTGGCCGGCTGGTCGCCAAGCCCCGCCTCTGGCGTTGCAGGGGCAGGCCGCTCATTTTCATCAAACAATGACTCCAGATCCTCACCTGGATCCCCGGCCGGCGCCGTATCCTCGAACAGCGCATCCAGATCTTCCTCCGCGCGCGCGGCCGTCATGCAGGCACACAGTAAAAGCAGGCTCAAGGCCCGAGTGAGGTGGCGCGCGCTCATGAGCTCAGTCTCCCATCAGCCACACTGACCACCCGGTCCGCCATCTCCATGATGCGAAAGTCATGGGTGGAGAAAATGAAGGTGGTGCGCTCGGACTCGTTGATCTCCTTCATCAGGCCGAGGATGCTCTCGCCGGTTCTGGAGTCGAGGTTGGCAGTGGGTTCATCCGCCAGAATGATTGAGGGACCGCCAGCCAGCGCGCGCGCAATGGCCACGCGTTGGCGCTGTCCCCCGCTCAGCTCGTTAGGGCGGTGGTTGATCTTGTCGGCAAGGCCAACCACATCGAGATAGTGACGGGTCCGGGCAAGACGCTCGCGGCGGGAAATATCCTTGCGCTGAAGGAGAGGAAACTCGACATTCTCGGCAGCCGTCAGTACCGGCAGGAGGTTGAAGGTCTGGAACACGAAACCGAGTGTTCGTGCGCGCAGGTCGGCCAGCTCATCCGGGGACTTGCGGCCCACGTTCTCCTCGCCGATGAAGATGTCCCCCTTGGTGGGGGTGTCGATGCAGCCAATGAGATTCAACAGGGTGGTCTTGCCACTCCCCGAAGGCCCGGCGATGGCGAGAAATCTGCCCGGAGCCACAACCAGTGACACATCCTGCAGCGCATGGACGGTCTGGTTACCAAGCATATAATCCTTCCACACGTGTTCTACCCGGACGATAACCATGGCCTTACCTCAGCAGCGCTGGCAGTCGGTCGTTCAAGCCGCTCGAGGCCTGTTGGCGCCGGGTGTCCGCGAGAGCAAAGTCCAAAGACCCTCGTTCCATTTGCCGGCTCCCGAAAATTTACAATCAAGAACAGATAATTACCGCGCTTTCTTAAAGCATAGTACTAATTTCTGCCGGAGGCCAGCCGGGCCGGCACTCCGGACGCTGTTGTTGTGCGGGGGGCTCGGTCTGGCAAGCGCTGGGCTGGCCTCGGCGGCGGACACTCCCCCGACGCCCACTGCCCGGCAAATTCTGGAGGCGGCTGATCGGATCCGTTTTCCGGCGGACGGCTTTCAGGTGAGTGTGAAGGTGGCCACCCTGGCCGAAGGAAAAAAACCCGACCTGCATCAGTACCTTGTGCTTCAGAAAGGGCTGTCCCGCAGCATCGTGCGTACGCTCGCCCCGGCCTCGGAGGCGGGTCAGGTCATGCTCATGCGGGATGCGGACCTCTGGGTCTTCCTGCCCGCGGTGTCGCAGCCCGTGCGGCTGCCGCTGTCCCAACGCCTGACCGGGCAGGTGGCGAACGGGGATCTGGCGCGCGCGAACTTCTCTGGAGACTACGAAGCCACTTTGTTGCGGGAGGAGACCTGTGATCAGTCACGGTGCCACGTCCTGGAGCTCAAGGCCGCTCGGCGCGGCGTGACCTATCACCGCGTGCTGTACTGGGTGGAAAAGGACACATATCGACCGTGGAAGGCGGAGTTCTACACGCTCTCCGGCCGATTGATGAAAACAGGGCTCTACAGGGATTACAGGCAACTGGGTGGCGCATTGCGGCCCACCCGTCTGATGCTGATCGACGCGCTCAAGGAGGGGGAACGTTCGGTGTTGCTCTACAGCAACCTGAAGTTACGCAACATTCCCGAAAAGTTCTTCACCAAGGACTTTCTGCGCAAGCTGAAGTAAGGAGTCCTCACGGGCGCGCCGCGCGCAGGCTGAAGCTGCCCGGCGTTGTGCGTCAGTCCATGGAAGGACTCAAATCCACGCGCCCGGCGCCGCTACAGAGCGAGTCCGGTAGACCAAAACAAGGATCCCACCATGCGCTCCAAGTCGAATTTCCGCCCTGTTTCCCGCGTCCGTCCGTTGCGCACGGCGCTAGTCGCCGCCATTGCATTGGCCTTGGGGGCCGGCTGCACGGGAGAGGACGCCACCGTTGACCATGTCGCCAATGCGCGCAAGGCCATCGAGAACCGGGAATTCCGCGCGGCCGAGATCGAGCTCAAGAATGCGTTGCGAAAGAATCCGGGGGACGCCGAGGCGCGTCTGCTGCTGGCCGAGGGGCATCTGCGCTTCGGCGACGGCCGGGCGGCCGAGACCAATCTCGACAAGGCAGAAGCTGCGGGCATGGCGGCTGCCAGGCTGATGGTGCCGCGGCTGAATGCCTGGATGCTGCAGCAGAAGTTTGAGCCCGTGGTCGCCATCGACCCTGAAACACTTCCGGAGGCCGAATACCCGACTGCGGTCCGGGTCGAGATCCTTGCCGTGCAGGGCGATGCTCACCTTGCGCTCAAGGACGAAGAGCGCGCGAAGGAGAAGTACGCCGCAGCCCTGATGCTGGAGCCGAACAACGGCCCCGCGCTGGTGGGCGAAGCCCAGCTGGCGGTCCGCAACAAGGATAATGAGCGTGGACTGGAACTTGCCCGCCAGGCGACGCGAATGGCCCCGGCCTATGCGCCCGGCTGGAGCGTGCTGGGCGACCTGCTCCGTCAGACCGGCGACCTCCCGGCTGCGGAGAAGGCCTATACCCAGGCCATCAAGTTCCGCGAAACCAACCGGGAAGATTTGCTGAGCCGTGCAATGGTGCGGATCTCCCGCAACGATCTCGATGGGGCGCTGGCCGATGCAGCGATATTGCGCAAACGCGGCCACGCGATTCCGCATGCCACCTTCATCAGCGGTATCGTGAATCTGGCCAAGGCCAGGCCGGAAGCGGCGCGGGAAGATTTTGAACAGGTGGTGGCCAATGCCCCTCGCTACGTTGTGGCCGCGTGCTATCTGGGTCAGAGCCACGCGACCACCAACAACTATGAGCAGGCTGCTGCCCATCTAGGCAAATGTCACAAGTACTATGGCAGCAACGGAGCGGTACGCAGGCTCTACGCAGGCGTGCTGGCAGCAGATGGACGGGAGAGCGAGGCTGTGGCCGTACTCGACCCGGTCGTCGCGGCGAACAAAGGAGAAGCGCAAGACATCGAGCTGCTGGCCCAGGTGCAGTTGCTGCAAGGAGACGCCGAAGAAGCTGTCTCACTGCTCCAGCGATTGCTTGAAGCCAATGGAGGATCGAGTGCCACTTACCTGAATCTGGGCTATGCCCTGGTTGCTGCCGGACAGGTGGACGAATCGAGGGCCGCCTTCGCGGAAGCGAGCAAACTGGGCCAGACCGGCGAAGCGGACGCAGCCGAAGAGGCGAAATACGGCTTGCTGGAGGTGAGGGCCCTGCTGCAGTCGGGCAATACTTCCGAAGCCATCCAGCGCCTCAGGGCACAGCTCAAGGCAGACCCTGCCAATCGCCCGGCCTCGAACATGTTGGCGTTGGCGCTCATCCGCACGGGCGAGCAAGCCGAAGCGCGTACGCTCCTCGAGAAGATTGTTGAGGAGGATCCCGGTTACGACATCGGCAGGATCAATCTGGCCAGTTTGAAGGCCCAGGCGGGAGAGTTTGCGGAGGCGCGGGCAATGCTGCTGCCGGTCTTGCAGAGGGAGCCCGCGAATCCTCAGTTACTGGGCATGGTGACGGCCCTCGATGTACAGCTGGGTGAATCAGCGCAGGCCGTGGCTCGACTCGACCCGGCGCTGAGCAAGACGCCGGGAGCGCCAGCACTGATGCTGTTGAAAGCACGCCTCCTCAAAAGTCGGGGCGAGCTCGAGAAGGCGACAGAAACTTACCAGGATCTGGTGGAACTCCCGGATCCGGACCCGGTCTGGCTGCGAGAGTTGATCGGACTCCAGATGCAAGCCGGGCGGCCCGTCGCCGCGATGGCAATGGCCAAACGACTCTCGCGAATGCAGGGCGCGACTGCTGCGGACCAGATGATGCTGCGTGAGATTCTTCAACAGACCGGTGATGACGCAGGCAGCAAGCGGGCGCTTGCTGATGCGGTGGCAGGCCACGCCGACAATCTCGGCGTACGCATGGCACAGATACAAGACCTGATCGGACAGCGCGATGCGCGAGCGGCGCGCGAGACGCTGGAGAAAATCCGGAAGGAGCTCAAAGGGCGGGAGCTCCCGGACCTGCTGATGCTCGAGAGTCAGATCCTGGTGCTGGAAGAGAGAATGGATGAGGCCGTGTCGGCGGCACGCAAAGCCTTGAAGCTGGAGCCGACCTCCAAACGCGCTGTCGAATTGGCCAGGCTGCAGGCTGTGGCCGGGCGCGGGACTGACGCCGTCATTGACCTGGAAAACTGGCTGGCCGAGCATCCGGACGACTTCGTGGCACTGTTTGTTCTCGGTGACGCGCTGGACAAGCAGGGGGATGAGGAGCGCGCGCGTGCAACTTATGAAAAAGTTCTCACGCTCGCACCGAAGCATCCGTGGGCCTTGAACAATCTGGCATGGCTGCTGAGGGACAGCGACCCAGTGCGCGCACGCAGTCTGGCCGAGGAGGCGTATTCGGCGGCGGCCAAATCGCCGGCGGTCATGGATACCTTGGGCATGATCCTTTCCGGCCAAGGCGACCATGCGCGGGGGCTGGAACTCCTGCGCGAGGCCAATGCTCTGGCCCCGGGTGAAGACGTCCTCAAACTCCATCTTGCGCAGGTCCTGCTGGCCACGGAGGCACGGGAGGAAGCCTTGGCACTTGTTCAAAGCCTGTCCGGGCGCCCACTCTCGACCCAAGCTGCGGAGGAATATGCTCGATTGAAAGCAGCGCTTGGGCTCTGAAGCTCGTGGCGGGCGCATGCGAGTCAACCGTTTTTACACGGATTCGATTCCGGGATTCGATTCAATCATTTGTTTTATATAGCTTTTATATCAGAGCAAAAAGATTTCCCGGTCTTCGGGCAGAAGCCTTTACGGCATGGCGAAAGCAGAATCCCGCTTCTGTTCAGAAACTTTACAAACCACGGATTGGCGGTCAGGGAGCTGCCAACGATACCTGTGACGACCGCAAGAGAGCCTTTTTTTTAATCTTTAAAAACAGAATGTTATGAGCGCAAGAATTTATCTTCCGGGAAGTTGGCCTCCTACTTGCTTTGTGGAAGGCCATCAGCAGTAGGGCAGTAGGTAGACCAAACAAACTGACCGCTGAGGAATGAACGGGATGGGGTACGGCCCCCTCCTCTAAAACAAGTCGTTCAAGGAGATATACACATGAACTTTCGCAAGAGCCTGATGGCGGCCA
>JBDLQR010000483.1:0-14381 GCA_039800485.1 Pseudomonadota bacterium | reverse complement strand
GGAGAACGAGATGAGCAAGACTTACACGGGGGAGTGTTTTTGTGGCGCGGTCAAGATTGCTGCCAGCGGTGATCCGGCGGGCATGGGTTATTGCCACTGTGCAGACTGTCGCCACTGGTCCGCAGGCCCGATCAACGCCTTCACGCTGTGGCAACCCGCACAGGTGCAGGTAACAGCAGGCGCTGAACACATCCAGACCTACAACAAGACGGAAAACAGCTACCGCAAATGGTGCAAGAAGTGCGGTGGCCACCTGATGAGCGAACATCCGGGCATGGGTCTCACGGACGTATACGCCGCCATCCTGCCTTCCTTGCCCTTCGCGCCGGGCTTGCATGTGTTCTACAGCGAAGCAAAAGTCCGTGTGCATGACGGCCTGCCCAAGTTCAAGGACATGCCTGGCGAGTTCGGCGGTTCCGGCGAAACCTTGCCGGAGTGAACTAGCCGCTCAGGCCTTCGGGGGGGCGCGATTGCGCGACTCCCCCGGTGCTTTGCCTCCCGTGCCCTTATGTCACCTCCCCGGAACCTCGACCTTTCCCGACGCCACTTCCTCGCTGCCAGCGCGAGCGCACTGCTGACGCGGCGAACGCCCGCCACGCCTCATGCCTTCACCGACTCGCCCTTCACACTGGGCGTGGCCTCTGGCTACCCCACGGCTGAGGGCATGACCTTGTGGACCCGTCTCGCCCCCAAGCCCTTTGCGCCGCTCGGAGGCATGGAAGGCCGGCCAGTGCAGGTCGGTTGGGAAATCGCGAGCGACCCGGGTTTCCAGCAGTTGCGTGCGCGTGGCGAGGCGATGGCAGAAGCCAGTTGGGGGTATTCGGTTCATGTAGACGTTTCCGGGCTCGCGCCGGGGCAGTGGTACTTCTACCGCTTCCACGCCGGCGGAGTGACCAGCGCGATCGGCCGCACACGCACAGCACCCACCCTCTCCGACAAGGCGCCGCGCCTGCGCTTGGCGCTGGCGTCCTGCCAGCATTACGAACACGGCTATTTCTCCGCGTATCGGCACATGCTGGCGGACGCACCCGATCTCGTCATCCATGTCGGCGATTACCTCTACGAGGGCAGTTGGGGGCAGCGACGCGTGCGCAAGCACATCGGTCCGGATCCCCATACCGTGGAGGACTATCGCGCACGCTACGCCTGTTATCGCCTCGATGGTGATCTGCAGCGCATGCATGCTGCCGCACCCTGGATGAATATCTGGGACGACCGCGAGGTCGAGAATGATTACGCACGCGACCGCTCCCACTATCACGACGACCGTCCGGCATTCATGGCGCGACGTACGGCGGCCTATCAGGCTTTCTATGAGCACCTGCCTCTGCCTGCAACGATGCGGCCCACCCCCTCAGGGATGCGCATCCACACCCGCGTGCAGTGGGGTGAGTTGGCACAGGTCGTACTGCTCGACACGCGACAGTACCGCAGCTATCCACCCTGTCATGCCGCACAGGACAAGCTGGGCCGCCCGTGCCGGACCTTCGACGACCCTACCGCCACGATGCTCGGAGCGCAGCAGGAAGCCTGGGTCACGGCGGCACTGCGCCGCTCGCAGGCACGCTGGAATCTCGTGGCGCAGCCGATGTCCCTCGCGCGTTACGATGAGATCGCGGGACCCGATGAGAAACTGCATACACAAAGCTGGGATGCCTATCCTCATGCGCGCAGTCGCCTGCTGGACGTGATGGCCGACGAGAGAGTTGCCAATCCCGTAGTACTCGGCGGAGATTGGCACGCCTTCTGGGCCAACGATCTCCTGCGTGATTTCCTGAAACCGGAGGAGCAGCCGGTGGCGGCGGAAATCGTCACGACATCACTCAGTGCGCAGGGGCCGGATGAGTCGATCATCCGTGCGGTGCGGCGCGAGGCTCCCTGGCTGAAATTCGGCACCGCACGCTACCGGGGCTATGTACGTCTCGATCTCACACGCGACTCACTCGAGTGCGATCTGCGCGGTCTGGTGGACGTCACGGATCCAGGCACGGAATGTCTGGATATTTCCAGCTGGGTGGTTGAGAGCGGGCGCCGGGGACTTGCCCGGGCCTGAGGGTAACGCTAGGGCGGTGTGAAACCTGCGTCACGCAGCAGGGTTTCACAGGGGCGGGAAAAGTCACGATCCAGTTCTGCGACTCGACGCCAGTCCTTGGCAATGGACTGCATCATTTCCGCGGACCGCGATTCCATCTTGCCCTGTGCCACCTTGCCGTGTCGCTTGATTGCCTCATTCAGGCTGAATTCTCCGGCGGAGTACAGCGCATCGTACTGCGTGACATCGTGTCCTCTTGCCGCGAGGAAGTAGTAGGCCGCGCAGCTCGCAAAGCCGGGTGTTTCGGCGCCCTGGGCCGAGGCTGTGTGCGAAACCACACCTGCCGTCATCAGCAGCATCAGTACAACAGGTTTCATGTCGACACTCCGCGCAACCTGGCCAGCGCCGCACGCACCGAGGGGAAGGCGAGCTCGTGCGGTTTGATCGATGCCAGGGAGCGCCAATGAAGGGCTGTAATCTCGGCATTGGGTACTACATCGGGCAGGTCGTCTATCCAAAGCTCGAACATGGCATCCAGGGTCCGGTAATTCACATCACGATAACGATACAGGTTGGGCATGGAGAACAGATACCTCGGTGCACCAATCCCGGCCCCGAGTTCCTCCTGTACCTCGCGTACGGCGGCGGTCTCCAGATCTTCTTCCGGATCGACGAATCCTCCCGGCAGATCGAGCAGGCCCCTGCCGGGTTCCTGGGCACGCACCACCAGCGCGATTTCATCACCACGGCGCAGAATCACGCACACGGCGGCGGCCAGGTTGTGAAAGTACACAAAGCCACAGCGTGCACACGCGTGGCGTCTACCATCCTCCGAGGCCAGACCCTCAGCCCCGCAACGAGGACAGAACCGGGCCCACTCCCGTGTGAATTCATGGCTGCCCGGAGTCATGGCCTGTGAGGTGTGCGTTGCGACTCAGACCCGCTTGACCTCGACTTCAACAAAGGCCAGCTCATGCGGGCTGTCATTGATGACATTGTGCTCCACCCCCACCGACCGGGAGTAGGAGCGCCCGAGCTTGAGCTCTGCGGTGATGTTTCCATCCGGCGTCTCCAGCAGCAGCGTGCCATCGGTGATGGGCACCACCACGTAATCATGCGCATGACGATGCCAGCCGGTTTCTGCCCCGGGCGCGAAGCGCCATTCCGTCACGCGTACGGCGTCGTTCTCCACCTGGAGGGTGGCAGTCGCAGCGGGTCTCGTGGTCATGGCTGTTCTCTCCTGGAATGGCGTACAGAGGGCAAGTTCACGCGCCGGTCAGGCGCGCACGGAAGATGAAGAATACCGCACCGAGCAGGCACAAGCCGGCCCAGAGATAGTCGAGCGTGAGCCGTTCCCGCAGGTAGAAAATGGAAAAGGGCACGAAGATCCCGAGCGTGATGACCTCCTGCAGGATCTTGAGCTGGCCCACGTTCATGACCTGGTGACCAATGCGATTGGCCGGCACTTGCAGGAGATACTCGAAGAGCGCTATCCCCCAACTCACCAGGGCCGCGAGGATCCAGGGCTTGTGATTCAGCTGCTTGAGATGGCCATACCAGGCAAAAGTCATGAATACGTTGCTTGCCATCAGCAACAGGACGGTCCAGACGTAAGGTGTCGTGCCGGCAGACATGACTGGGTGCAAGGCCAGAAACGACGAACCCGGCATGAAGCCGGGTTCGGGTTTGGCCGCCTGCCTTGTTCAGGCCTTGGGCGCGTAGGCCGAGCACCAGCCTTTGGCAGAGACTGCCTGGCCGGCAAAGATGCCGCAGCCGGCCCATTCGCTGTCCGGCGTGCCCTGGTAGAGCACGCAGGTGGCGCAAATGGAGCCGTCCTTGTACATGGGGTACTTGGCCTTTTCGACCTGCGCCGCATCGTGCTTGTAGCCGAGGCCGCTGGCTTGCGGACTGGCTTCATCCACGTGCGGCAGATCTGCCGCGTAGGCCACACGATTGGCCACGAGCTGGGCCACCGAAACGGTGGCCACTACGCCGAGGCTGCGCTTGAAAAATGCTCTTCTCTGCTGGTCCATGAAACACCCTCCTGCTGGAGTTGATTGATGATGGTTTTATTGTCTGACGGAGTCTGCGACGTCTGACGCCCGCAACGGCCCGAAGTTCAGGCCGTCAGGTAGTCGTGAATCACCTCGCCGTCTTCGAGTGTGAAATCTGCACGGTAGAAGTAGCCTCCAAGCACCTTCACGATGGGAATGTCGCAAAAGCGATCCACCGGGGAGGGGAAGAACTCGAGTGTGGCCGGGCCCTTGAGGACGTCCTTCATCACCACATTGCGCAAGGTGGTGGAAGCCAGTTGCATCACTTCCGGGGGTGCGTCGTTGCGCACCGACGGGATCATCTTGAGCTGCACATATTCTGCACTGCCCGCAAGCTCGGCGGGGCTGCAGAAATCGCCAATCTGCATGGCACCTCGCACCAGCGGCAACCCGCCACGCTCCACCGTGCCGCTCATCACACCATCCTTGTCGGAGAGCGTCACGCGGCCGAGCTTCTTGGGGAAGCCCCAAATCTCGCGGCCACCGCAGATGGCGATGTCATTGTCCAGAATCAGCGACAGCGAGTAATTGACCGGCCGGCCTTGGAAGTGTGCGTGGGCGGCCAGCAGGATCTCGTGATAGCTGCCGAATCCTGCCGTGAAGAAGCGGCTGATCTGGGCAAACATGGTGGCCTTGGGATCAAGCACCAGGGGCTTCGGTACATAGCGCGCGAGGACTTTCGGATCGCTCTCGAAGACGATCATCATCGAATGCGCGTCCCGGTATTCGAAGGGAGGCGGAGTATAGAGCGGCGAGAGGTGCGGCATGGCATAGCCGAACGGGGACTTGAACGGTTTGGCTGCGTTTTTCTTCCTGACTTTGGCGTCCATCACGAACTCCCGACTGGTTCCCGGAGGGCCCATCCTACTCCGCGTGCAGCGCTTCCACCATCTCGCGCAGGCGCGCAGCATCGACCGCGTCATGCACGGGAATACTGAATTCCGCGTGGGTCACGAGACCCCGGTAACGGGCGAGGAGACGTGGCACGATTTCGTCCCAGGTGCCCACCGTGGCGTAGAGCTCTAGCACCTCGTCGCTGATCCTGTCCGGCATCTCCTCCCAGCGCTGGGCGCGGGACAGTCCCTGGAGTTCGTCGGCCAGCGCGCCGAGGCCATGCGCCTCGAAGCAGGCCCGGTAGGCCGGGGTAGAGGCATAGAAGGCCACCCGCGCCCGCACATCCCGCACCCGGACCGCCAAGCGAGCAGCATCGGGTGCGGTCGCGATCAGCGGCTTGATGGAAACGGCAAAACCCTCCAGCGAGCGGCCCGCCTTGTGGGCGCCCTTGCGCACAGCCGGCAGCATCACTTCACGGATGTAATGCGCGGTGCAGACAGGGTGCGGGCGCATACCATCGGCCACTTCGCCCGCCACCTGGCACAGATAAGGATTCACCGCCGCGAGGTGGATGGGTATGACCGGATGCTCGATGGGCTCCGGCGTGAACAGGGGCACCGACAGGTTCATGCGGTAATGCTTGCCGGCGAAATCCAGCGGCGTGCACGCCTGCCAGGAATTCCAGATGGCATGCAAAGCCTGCACATACTCGCGAATCCATGGGCCGGGTGCCGACCATTTCATGCCAAAGCGCCGTTCGATATGGCCTTTGACCTGGGTCCCCAGACCGAGCGTGAAGCGTCCCCGCGAGAGACGCGCAAGTGTCCAGGCAGTCATGGCGGTCACCATGGGACTCCGCGGGAAGGCGATCGCAACCGCCGTACCGAGTTTCAGATGCGTGGTTGCGGTGGCGGCAAGCGCCATCACCACGAAGGGATCCTGCTTGGTGTCCTCCACCATCAGACCATCGTAGCCGAGGCTTTCGACAAGCCTGGCATCCTCCCCCACCCGATGGATGTCCAAGGCCTGCTCAGGAGCCCTGAGGCCCGGGTCGACCTTGCCAAGCGGCAGCAGTGTTTCGACTTTCATCGACGCAGATCCTCCACCATGGCGGCAAGCCGCGCGGCATCGGCCTCATTGGTCACGGGGATGCTGAACTCCATGGAATCCGCAAGTCCCTGATAACGCGCACGCAGCTGTTCGACTATCGTATCGTGCAAGCCAATCGTCACGAACTCATCGAGCACATCGTCTGGCACGAGTGCTGACATCTCTGCCCAGCGCTGGGCGCGCGAATATTGATTCAGGCGTTGTGCGAGGTCGCCGAACTCATGGGCCTCGAACGCGGCCGCGTAGGCCGGCGTGGATCCATAGAACGCGACACGGCCCCGCATTTCCTCGCGTTTGAGTGCGAGCCCCTCGGCATCAGCCGCCGTCGCGACCAGCGGCTTCACCGCCACTTCAAAATTCTCCAGTACTCGCCCGGCACGCGCGGCACCCTTGCGCACTGCAGGCAGGATCACGCGGCCCAGGTAGTGCGGACTGCAGATCGGGTGTACACGCAGGCCGTCTGCAAGCTCCCCGGCCACCCCGCACATGGCAGGGTTCACCGCCGCCAGATGGATGGGAATGGGCCCGCAGGCCAAGGGCGCAGGCGTAAAGATGGGCACGCTGAGGTTGATCGTGTAGTGGTCACTGGCGTGATTCACCGGCGTGCCGTTCTGCCAGGCAGACCAGAGATCGCGGACGGCGCGCAGGTAGTCGCGCATCCAGGGTGCCGGGGCCGACCAGCGCCCGCCGAAACGGCGTTCGATGTGTCCCTTGACCTGACTGCCGAGCCCCAGCACGAAACGACCGCCCGAGAGGCGCGCAAGGCTCCATGCGGTCATGGCGGTCACGGTGGGGCTGCGCGGGAAGGCAATGGCGACCGATGTCGCCACCCGCAGGCGGGCGGTGGCCTGCAGGGCAAGGGTGGACATCACATAGGGATCGTCCTTGTTGTCCTGCACGGCAATTCCGTCAAAGCCCAGCGCTTCCACCCGTGCGGCATCACCGGCCACTGAGGTGATGTCCACCGCACCATCGGCCTGCTTCAGCCCCGAGTCGGCCCGCCCCAACGGCAGCATGGTTTCAACGATCATTCGCGACTCCCGGTTCAGTCGGGCAAGCGTAGGCGATGCGCACAAGGGCGCCAAGCGCGCAACAGGGTTGAGTTGCCGCGTTGCGTGCTGCCATCATCGGCCGCACGCGAATCGCGCGCCTCCCGGAGAAGTCCGCATGCCCTCCCCTCTCGCCTCCGCTGCGGACAGTGCGCCTGCGGGCCGTTGGCCTGCGCGCTACACACTGATCGCACTGTGCGTGCTCGCAACCTTCGTCTGCTACATCGATCGCGTGAACATTTCGGTTGCCGTACTCGCCATGCAGGAGGAGTTCGGGTGGAGCGAAACCACCAAGGGGCTCGTACTGTCGTCCTTCTTCGTGGGCTACATGACTTTCATGCCGGTGAGTGGCTGGCTGGCCAACCGCTTCGGTGGCAGGCGCGTACTCGGCTTTGCCGTGCTCTGGTGGTCAATCTGGACGATGCTCACGCCCATCGCGGCCGGGATGTCCTTCGCCATGCTGATCATCGCCCGCATCGCCATGGGTGCGGGTGAAGCGGCGACTTTCCCGGGTGTGTACAACCTCTATGGCCGCTGGGTGCCCCAGACCGAACGCTCGCGTGCGGTCGCCTTTCTCACGGCCGGCATTCCGCTCGGCACGCTCTTCGCACTCACCACCACCGGCTGGATGGTGGCGGATTTCGGTTGGCCAGTGGTGTTCTACAGCTTCGGCCTGGTGGGGATCTTCTGGTGCCTCGCATGGTTTCCGCTGGTGCGGGACTACCCGCGTGAACATCCGCGCATCAGCGCCCGGGAGCGCGAGATGCTGGAGGCGGCGGCGCCACAGGAATCCTCGCGCAGCCCCGTGCCCTGGGGCAGGCTGCTGCGCGCACCGGCCGTGTGGGCTCTGATGATCAACCACCTGTGCACCAACTGGGTTTTCTACATGCTGCTAGCCTGGTTGCCGAGTTACTTCCGTGGGGCACTGGGACTCACGCTGACCCAATCCGGTCTCTACGCGGCAGGCCCGTGGGTGGCGATGTTCACGGTGGGCACCTTGAGTGGCTACGTGGCGGATGCCATCGTCCGCCGCGGGGTGAGCCTGACGGTAGTGCGCAAGACCATGCAGGTCATCGGGCTCTCAGGCGCAGCATGCTTCATGCTGGCCGCGCGCGACGTCACCTCGCCTGATGTGGCGTTCGGACTCATGTGCGGTGCGCTCGGCACGCTGGCCCTGACCTGGGCGGGCTTTCTGCCCAACCATCTGGAGATCGCCCCACGTTACGCGGATGTGCTGATGGGCATCACCAATACTGCGGGGACCGTCCCCGGGGTCATCGGAGTGGCCATCACCGGTTGGATGGTGGAGGCCACCGGCACCTACGACGCCGCGTTCATGCTTGCGGCTGGCGTCAATCTGTTCGGTGCTGTGGTCTGGCTCTTCTTCGGGACCGCGCGCAAGGTTGTCGATTGACGCTCAATCCGGCGTGAGCCGGGCAAGGCATTCCTGCCGCAACTGGGTCTTCAGGATCTTGTTGGTGCCTGACAAGGGCAGTGGGGTGTCGCGGAACTCCACACTGCGCGGGCATTTGTAGCCTGCGATGAGGCGCCTGCAGTGCGCGATGACCTCGGCCTCGCTCAGGGTGCGGCCGGGATGCAGTACCACCACGGCATGCACCGTCTCCACCAGATCCGCATGCGGCAAGCCGATCACCGCGCACTCGCGCACATCAGGATGCTCGTGAATGGCGTTCTCGACCTCGCCGGAATAGACGTTTTCGGCACCCGTGATGATCATGTCCTTGATGCGATCGACGAGAAAGATGAAACCTTCCTCATCCATGTAGGCAGCATCGCCCGTGTGCATCCAGCCCCCACGCAGCGTCTCAGCTGTCAGATCCGGCTGGCCCCAGTAGCCCTGCATCACCATCGGTCCACGCACCTGGATTTCGCCCACCTCCCCGCGCGGAAGCTCACGGTCCTCGGGGTCTGCAATGCGGATCTCCGCGGTCATCAGGGCCTGCCCGATGGACTTCAATCGGCCGGCGTTCGGCCCCTCCAGGACGTGATACTTGGGTGGCAGGGTGGTAGCCGACGGGGACAGCTCGGTCATGCCGTAGGACTGGGCAAAGCGCACACCCGGCATCAGCGCCAACGCCCTCTTGAGCAGCGCCTCGGGCATGATCGAGGCACCGTAGACACAGTGTGTGAGACTGCCGAAGTCACTGGTCTCGAATTCGGGACAGTTCAGCAGCCGGTTCAGCATCGTCGGCACCAGGATGATGTGGGTGACGCGATGCTTCTCGATCGCATGCAGCACGGCAGCGGGCTCGAAGCGCGGAAGGATCACATTGGTGGACAGGCAGCTCACGGCCGCGATGAGGCGCGCGCTGCCTGAGGTGTGGAACAGCGGCGAGTTGTGGAGGTAGACCATGTCCTCGCCGAACTCGTTTACGGGAATCACGGCCAGCGTATTGGCCACCAGGTTGGCGTGAGACAGCGCCACCCCTTTGGGCCGGCCTGTGGTACCGCCGGTATAGATGATGGCAAGAAGATCCTGCCCGCTACGCCGCATGTCCTCCATCGGCGCGTGCGTCGCGATGAGTGCCTCGTAGGCGAGCGCCCCCTCGCCTTCCAGCGTGATCACGACTTCGAGCCCGGGACACCCTGCCTCCAGCGCTGTCCGACGCGAGGCATACTCCGGTCCCAGAAGCAGGATCCTGGCGCCACAGTCGTTGAGGATGTAGACCAGTTCGGGGTCTGAAAGGCGGGTATTCAGGGGCACGATCACACCGCCCGCCCATGGCGTGGCGTAATGAAACTCAAAATAGGGAAACCCGTTATCGGCCAGCATCGCCACCCTGTCCCCGGGCGCAAGCCCCAAGGCTCGGAACGCGCCGGCCAGACGGCTCACGCGATGCCGGAACTCCCCCCAGGTCTGCTGCTGGTCACCGCAGATCATGGCGGTCCGTGCGGCCTTCATCTGGACTGCGCGGTCCAGCACTTGAGTCAGATGCATGTTCCCCTCGATCTTCCTGCACACGTTCGGCCCACGCCGAATCCGGACTCGGGAGTATACCTGCGCCTCACCCGGGCGCGCCCGAGGGCGCCGATTCCGTATACTCCCGGGGACGCTCGCCGCGGGCGGGCGCACGGTCCTAGCCTTGGAGATCCCCGGCGATGAAGCAGCTGTTCCGCACCCGTACCTTCAGCCATGACGATCTCAGGGACAGTGGGCTGAAGCGCTGCCTGAGCGCCTTCGACCTAAGCCTGCTGGGTATCGGCGCCATCATCGGGACAGGCATCTTCGTGCTGACCGGCATCGCCGCGGCCACCCAGTCAGGTCCCGCGGTGATTATCTCCTTCGCCATTGCGGGCATGGCTTGCGCTTTCGCCGCCCTTTCCTATTCCGAGCTGGCCGGCAGCCTCGGCGGCTGCGGCAGTGCCTACGGCTACAGCTATTCGGCCTTTGGTGAGCTCATCGCCTGGGTCATCGGCTGGAATCTCCTGATGGAGTACGGCATGTCCGTGGCGGCAGTCGCCAACGGATGGTCGGGATACTTCACCAATGCCCTGCAGGCCATGGGCCTGGAACTGCCGGCCAGACTCACTGCAGCGCCCTCGAAGGGCGGGCTGGTCAACCTGCCCGCGATGGGTATCGTGCTGGCACTGACCGTGCTGCTCGCAATCGGCGTGCGCGAAAGCGTGCGCATCAATACGGCGATGGTCTTCGTGAAACTGCTGACCATCGTGGTGTTCCTGGTGGTGAGCGTGGGCGCGGTGGATCCGGTCAACTGGTCGCCGTTCATGCCCTTCGGCTGGTTCGAACGCGCTGCAGACGGGCACACCTCAGGGGTGCTGGCGGGCGCCGCGATGGTGTTCTTCGCCTACATCGGCTTCGATGCGGTCACCACTGCTGCTGAAGAAGCACGGGACCCGCAGCGCGATCTGCCTGTTGGCATCCTGTCGTCACTCGCCATCTGTACTGTTTTCTACATGGCGGTTGCTGCGGTGCTGACGGGCGTCGTGCCCTACACGGAGCTGAACGTGTCATCCCCGGTGGCGCATGCCTTGCTCGAGATCGGGCACCGTTGGGCTTCGGGACTTGTGGCTGCGGGCGTCATCGCCGGGCTCATCACCGTGATGCTGGTGTGTTTTTTCGGGCTTACCCGAATCATCTTTGCCATGGCGCGCGACGGCCTGCTGCCACCGTTTTTCGGTGTCATCAATGGCCGTACGCAGACGCCTGTCACCACTATCGTACTCACCGGGGTTGTCATCGCGTTCTTTGCCGGCTTCGTGCCTCTGGGCGAGCTGGCGGAGATGGTGAACATCGGCACCCTCTTCGCCTTTGCGATGGTCTGCATCGGTGTGATCGTGTTGCGCCACACCCGACCGGAGCTGGTCCGGCCGTTTCGCGCACCCTGGCATCCGCTCATTCCAGTCGCAGGCGCTCTGTCCTGTGGTGCATTGATGAGTTTCCTGCCCGCAGTGACCTGGTGGCGCTTCCTGACCTGGCTCGCTATCGGTGTCGTGGTTTATTTCATCTACGGCTATCGCCACAGCCGGCTGGCCACGGGTATCCCCTGAGTGAGGCTTGTGCAGATAATGGTGGCCATGCGCGCGCCCCGGTGGCGTCAGTCGCACGATGACTACACAAAAAGATTCCGGAGGAATGCATGACGCTGCCAGTTGGTTATTTTCCCTGCACACAGGATCCGCCCAAGGGCGAGAACGTCGCGCGGATGATCGACGAAATCGTCGAACAGGCTGAAGTCTGCGAGCAGGTCGGCTTCGATGGATTCTTCTTCACGGAGCACCATCAACAGGAAGATGGTTACCTGCCTGCACCAGTACTGATGGCGGGCATGGTGGGTATGCGTACCCGTCGCATCAAGGTTGGTACCTGCGTCCTGCTCGCACCGCTCTACCATCCGATCCGCCTTGCAGAAGACATCGCGGTGGTGGATCAGGCCACCAAGGGACGCTTCATCACTGCCGCAGGCATCGCCTACCAGCCGGGGGATTTCGCCGCCTTTGGCGTCAATCCCAAGCAGCGCGTGGGTCGCACGGAAGAAGTGGTTGAAGTACTGCGCAAGGCCTGGACGGGCCAGCCCTTCTCGCACCCGAGCAAGTACCACACCATCGAGAACGTCCGCGTGACGCCCACACCTTACCAGGCAGGTGGACCACCGATCTGGATGGCGGGCTGGGTGCCTGAAGGCATCGCGCGCGCCGGCCGCATGGCCGATGGCTGGATCGCAGATCCGATCCAGTCCCTGCCCGTCATCAAGGAGTACACCCAGCAATACAGGGATGCCGCCAAGGCCGCCGGTCGCAAGCCCTTCGTCTGCCTGATGCGTGATTGCGTGATTGGCGACACCTGGCAGCAATGCGTGGACAAGAGCGCGATGACCATGGTCACGCACCGCTGGTATCACAGCTTCGGGGCCTACGCTCCCGACAAATACCTGCAGGATGTGAAGAACTCCGATGAGCTCACTTTTGAACAGGTTGCCAAGGACAGGCTCATCGCCGGCTCACCTGCCGAATGCCTGGACCAGCTCAAGATGTGGCAGGAAGAAATCCAGCCCGACTATCTCATGCTCCGCATGCGCCAGCTGGGGGATCCACCGCAGGCCGAAGCCTTGCGCGATATTCGCCTGTTCGGTGAGCAGGTCATTCCCAGACTCTGATCCATGACAAGGAGCCGGGTGCCGCTGCGGTGCCCGGTACAAGCGCATGCAGGATCCAACGCAAACAGAACCCCGGGTATACGGGGTGGGTGATGCTTCTTACCGCGCTGCCGGTGGGGAGGAAGGCCTGCGCAAGCTGGTCGATCGATTCTATGAGCTCATGGATACCCGCGAGGACGCGCGGGTGATCCGGGCGATGCATGATCCGGATCTGACAGTTTCCCGTGACAAGCTCACCCGATTCCTGTGCGGCTGGTTGAACGGGCCCAAGCGCTATCAGGAAAAATACGGCGCCATCTCCATCCCTGGATCGCATGCGCACCTCGCGATTGGTGGCGCCGAGCGCGATGCCTGGCTCTCATGCATGCGCGAGGCACTGGCCGATCAACCGTGGGCGCAAGACTTCAAGGACTATCTGCTGCAGGCGCTCTCAAGGCCGGCAGAGCGCGTGCGCAACCAGCCCTGATTTTCAACGGTACTCCGGCGGTGGGGGCGTACCCGGTGGCGGGTACGCTGGTGCCGCAGCTGGCGCAGACGGTCGCTGCTGGGTGTAGGGCTGCGTTCCTCCTGGCAGCGGCACTTGGTGTCCCTTGGCATACATGCACTGGATATAGGCCGCATCAAAACGATCTTGTGAACGCATTCCGGTGGTGTTGTAGGCCTCAGTGCCTGATGCCCCCCCCACGATGAGACCGCTGCCGGCACCAATCGCGGCCCCCGCCCCCGCATTGCCGGAGGCAGCGCCTATCAACGCGCCTGCGGCAGCGCCCACCACGGTGCCAACCACCGCGCTGTTGATACCACTTTCGCTGGCGGCTTGCTGGTTGGTGCCCTGGCCTATGGCGTTACGCGCGTAGGTCTGACACTGGAAGTCATCGTACTGGAACTGTTCGAAGTTGGTGCCCTGTCCCGGCAGGGCCATGACACTGGGGGCGGTCTGGTAAGTCGCGCAGCCGGTCATGGCGAGTGCGATGCCACCGGTGAGGAGAAGCTTGCGTGGTGTGTTCATCGAATTCCTTTCAGGTGTGCAAAAAGCGGAGCTTGCCTCGCGTCTCTCAGGGAGGCGGCAGGGTAGCGGGATCGACAGGGACCCATTGCTGGTTACAGCGCGGGACATGCGGGTAATAGCCGGCCGGACTGGGGCAGTAATACCAGAGACCTCCGGCAGGCGTACCGACACCCGGCGCATCACGCTGGATGTAGACCGGGGGCGTGCGTTCGATGATCACCGTGCGTGGGCGGTCGTAATACCAAGGGTCGTACGGACCATAGCGCGGGCCGCCCCAAAAGAAGGGATCGTTGAAGTAGAGGCCCAGCGAGGTGCCATGGCGATGATGGCCGTAGCTGTGATATCCGCCATACCAACCCAGATGGCCTCGCGCCTGTGCCGCCGCGACGAAGCACAGACTGGCCAGACCACACACCGCTGCCACAAAGAGAGCCCTGCGCATGCCTGTTTACCTCGTTGCCATCAGCCTGTTGTCAGGCTGCGCGCCTGGCCTTGAACCTCACCTGAATATCCTGGGCTGCTGCGCAAGTCAGCGTGTGCTCGCATCGAGTTCGGCGATGCCCCATTTGGCCAGTGTGCTGAGCAGCCCCAGCACCACAGGCATCGGCTGGCCGAGTTTCTCCGCCACGGCAACTACAGACTGCCATTGACTCTCGG
>JBDLQR010000482.1:0-16455 GCA_039800485.1 Pseudomonadota bacterium | reverse complement strand
GCCCGCGTCTGCCAGCACATGAAACTCGTGCGAGCCGGAGCCACCGATGTTGCCCGTATCGGCCAGCACCGCCCGGTATTCCAGCCCGATGCGGTCGAAGATGCGGCAGTAGGTGTCGTACATCTGCTGGTAGGTCTCAAGCAGGGAATCGCGGTTCAAATGGAAGGAATAGGCGTCCTTCATCAGGAATTCGCGCGCCCGCATGATGCCAAAGCGGGGGCGCACCTCATCCCGGAACTTGGTCTGGATCTGGTAGAAGTTGGCGGGCAGCTGCTTGTAGCTCTTGATCTCGTCGCGAATGAGGTCGGTGATGATCTCCTCGTGCGTGGGGCCGAGGCAGAAGGGCCGGTCGTGCCGGTCCTGCAGGCGCAGCAGTTCGGGGCCGTATTTTTCCCAGCGACCCGACTCCTGCCAGAGCTCGGCGGGCAACACCCCGGACATCAAGACCTCCTGCGCGCCGGCGCGGTCCATCTCCTCGCGCACGATGGCTTCCACCTTGCGCAGGACCCTGAGACCGAGTGGCAGCCAGGTATAAATACCTGCGGCGAGCTGCCGGATCATTCCAGCTCGCAGCATGAGCTGATGGCTGATCACCTCCGCATCGGCCGGGGATTCGCGCAGGGTGGGCATGAGAAGCTGGGATACGCGCATGGTGTCTGGGTGCTTGCTGTTGGCGGAAAACCGGCATTCTAACCGGGCCGAAGACAGAGGAGCACGGCGTCCGCGCTTGACCCGTCACAGGAATCCTTTTAACGTCCCCGCCCTTGACAGCGGTGGTGCGATTTCCGCACGACCAAGTCCCCTGGACGCCGACCCCATGCTCACGAGGCAGGGGGGACGGTCAGAGCCCGGCCGTGGTTCACCCCGCGGTACGCGCAAAGATCGCGGCACTTGCTTCAAACAGAGTGAGGTCATCATGAGCGAAAAACTCCGTGGCGCCGAAATCTTCGTGCGCTCCCTGATCGACGAAGGCGTCGAGTTCCTGTTCGGCTATCCCGGTGGAGCCGTGCTCCACATCTACGACGAGCTCTACAAACAGGACACCATCAAGCACATCCTGGTCCGCCATGAGCAGGGCGCGACCCACGCGGCCGACGGCTATGCGCGGTCCACCGGCAAGCCGGGCGTGGTGCTGGTGACCTCCGGCCCGGGTGCCACCAATGCAGTGACCGGCATCGCCACTGCCTACCTTGATTCGATTCCGCTGGTCGTGTTCACGGGGCAGGTGGCTACCCACCTCATCGGCAACGACGCCTTCCAGGAAGTCGATTCCATCGGCATCACCCGCCCCTGCGTGAAGCACAACTTCCTGGTCGAACGCGTGGAAGACCTCGCGCCGACGATCAAGAAGGCGTTCTATGTGGCGACCACGGGGCGTCCGGGCCCGGTGGTGGTGGACGTGCCCAAGGATGTCACCGCCAATGTGGCCGAGTACGTGTACCCCGAGCAGGTCGAGATGCGCTCGTACAAGCCCAATACCAAGGGCCATCCGGGGCAGATCAAGAAGGCGGCCCAGCTCATTCTCGGCGCGCGCAAGCCCATGATCTACACGGGCGGTGGTGTCATTCTGGACAACGCCTCGGAGCAGCTCACCCATTTTGGCCGGCTGCTCGGCTTTCCGGTCACCAACACCCTCATGGGGCTCGGCGCCTATCCGGCTTCCGACCCGCAGTTCATCGGCATGCTGGGCATGCATGGCACCTACGAAGCGAACATGGCCATGCACCATTGCGATGTGCTCATCGCCATCGGCGCACGCTTCGACGACCGCGTGACGGGTGATCTTGCCAAGTTCTGCCCCTACGCCAAGATCGTCCACGTCGATATCGATCCTTCTTCGATCTCCAAGAACGTGAAGGTGGATGTGCCCATCGTGGGCGCTGTGGGCAATGTGCTCGCCGAGCTCAACAAGCTCATCGAGGAAGCCCGCTTCAAACCGGTGGACCGCGAAACGGATGCCTGGTGGCAGCAGATTCGCGACTGGCAAAAGCTCGATTGCCTGCGCTATGACCGCAAGAGCGAGCTCATCAAGCCCCAGGCCGTCATCCAGACCCTGCATCGCATCACCAATGGCGACGCCTATGTCACTTCGGATGTCGGCCAGCACCAGATGTGGGCTGCGCAGTACTACGGCTTCGACAAGCCTCGCCGGTGGATCAACTCCGGCGGCCTCGGCACCATGGGTTTCGGCCTGCCGGCAGCAATGGGCGTACAGCTCGCCTTCCCCAACGAGAAGGTCGTGTGCGTCACCGGCGAAGCCAGCTTCGTGATGTGCATGCAGGAACTTTCCACCTGCCTGCAATACGACCTGCCGATCAAGATCGTCAGCCTCAACAACCGCTACATGGGGATGGTCCGCCAGTGGCAGGAGTTCTTCTACGACCGCCGCTATTCACATTCCTACATGGATTCCCTGCCGGACTTCGTGAAGCTGGCAGAGGCCTTCGGACATGTGGGCATGCGCATTGAAAAACCGGGTGATGTGGAGGGCGCCTTGCAGGAGGCCTTCGCAATGAAGGATCGCCTGGTGTTGATGGACTTCATCACCGACCAGCGCGAGAACGTCTATCCGATGATCGCGGCCGGCAAGGGCCAGCATGAGATGCATCTTGCACCTGGCACCTCCGAACGGGAGCTCGCCTGATGCGTCGTACCATCTCGCTGCTGCTCGAGAACACCGCTGGCTCGTTGTCGCGGGTTGCGGGTCTTTTTTCCGCCCGCGCCTACAACATCGAAAGCCTGTCGGTTGCGCCGACCGAGGATCCCACGGTGTCCCGTCTGACCTTGGTTACCCGCGGGTCGGCGGAAGTGATCGAGCAGATCACCAAGCAGCTCAACAAGCTGGTGGATGTGATCCGACTCATAGACCTGAGTGAAGGCAGTGCCATCGAGCGCGAGTTCATGCTGATCAAGATTCGCGCCTCCGGCGGCGAACAACGCGATGAGGTAGAACGCCTTGCCGGTATCTATGGTGGACGCATCGTGGACGTCACCGAGTCGTCCTACATCGTCGAGCTTACCGGTGAGACCGCCAAGCTCGATGCGTTTCTGGAGATCATCGGTGCCCGGCGCATCATGGAAGTGGTGCGCTCAGGGGTGCTCGGCATCCTGCGTGGCACCAAGGCGCTGCGCGCCTGAGTCTTGCCGCCACGCTTGTTCATTACCCAAACAGTCAACAGCCCCAACAGAAGCAATCTGGAGTAGATCCCATGGCCCTCAATATCTATTACGACAAGGACGCTGACCTTTCCCTGATTCAGCGCCGCAAGGTCGCCATCATCGGCTATGGTTCGCAGGGCCATGCACACGCCAACAACCTGCGTGACTCCGGTGTGCAGGTGGTGGTGGGGCTGCGTCCGGGCTCGACCAGCTGGGTCAAGGCCGAGAAGGCCGGCTTGGCGGTGAAGGCTGTGCGGGATGCAGTGTCGGAAGCTGACCTTGTGATGATTCTGGCTCCGGACGAGCAGCAGGGTGACCTCTACCGCAATGACATCGAACCTGCCATCAAGCAGGGTGCGGCGTTGGCGTTTGCCCATGGCTTCAACATCCACTTCGGGCAGATCACGCCGCGTGAAGATCTTGATGTGATCATGATCGCGCCCAAGGGTCCAGGGCACCTGGTGCGTTCCACCTACCAGCAGGGCGGTGGTGTGCCCAGCCTCATCGCCGTGGCCCAGAACAAATCCGGTCAAGCCAAGGAAATCGCGCTGTCTTATGCGGCTGCCAACGGCGGCGCGCGTGCGGGCGTAATCGAGACCAACTTCCGCGAAGAGACGGAAACCGACCTCTTTGGCGAGCAAGCCGTGCTCTGCGGCGGTGCGACGGCGCTGATCCAGGCCGGTTACGACACCCTGGTCGAGGCGGGTTATGCGCCGGAGATGGCCTATTTCGAATGCCTGCACGAGCTCAAGCTCATCGTGGATCTCATCTACGAGGGTGGCATTGCCAACATGCGCTACTCGATTTCCAACACTGCCGAGTACGGCGACTTCACGCGCGGCCCGCGCATCGTGACGGATGAAACCCGCAAGGAGATGAAGAAGATCCTCTCCGAGATCCAGAACGGCGAATTCGCACGTGAATGGATGGGCGAGAACAAGACCGGCGCCTCCGTACTCAAGGCCAAGCGCCGGATTGCCCGCGGTCATGGTATCGAGGAAGTGGGCGAGCGCCTGCGCGGCATGATGCCGTGGATCAAGGCCAACCGCCTGGTGGACCAGTCCAAGAACTGAGTCCGGCCTTGGACTCTGCCGCATCCCGGCCGCGGGGCCGTCGATGCGGCAGCACCCGCATGGACGCCCTCGCTGCGCGGGATTAAGCTGCAAGCGTGAACAAACGCAAGCGCCATGAGGGTGCAACCAGATGAACAATGCACGCGAACCAGGGCAGGTCTTCAAGCTGATCCCGCCCAAGGTGCCCGGGGTACGCGGCCGGGGCATCTATCTGCTGCCCAACCTCCTCACCACCAGCGCCCTGCTGGCCGGTTTCTACGCCATCGTCGAGTCCCTGCATGCCAACTACCAGGTGGCGGCTATCGCGGTGTTTGCCGCGATGGTGCTTGATGGGCTCGATGGCCGCATCGCCCGCCTCACGAACACCCAGAGTGCGTTCGGCGCTGAATATGACAGTCTCGCCGATATGGTGTCCTTCGGCGTGGCGCCGGCCATCCTTGCCTATGAATGGCTGCTGCACGAAACAGGCAAGTTCGGATTCCTGGCGGCATTTCTTTACGTCTCTACGGCCGCCTTGCGCCTCGCCCGTTTCAATGCGCAGGCGGCCACCAGCGACCGCAAGTATTTCAAAGGACTGCCGAGCCCCGCATCGGCTGCGGTGGTGGCGGGCTTCATCTGGTGTTTCGATGCCCACGATCTGCATGCGTCGGGCCTGCTGGTGGCGCTCACCTTCCTGGTCACCGTGGCGTGCGGTGCGCTCATGGTGAGCAACATCCGCTTCTACAGCTTCAAGGATCTGGACCTGCGTGGCCGTGTGCCTTTCATCAAGGTGCTGCTGGTGGTGGCGGGCCTGGGTGCCATCGCGGTCAACCCTCCGGTGGTGCTGCTCACGGGCTTCGTGGCCTATGCCAGTTCGGGACCGATCCTCACCCTCTATCAGTTACGTCGCAGACGCGCCGGCCGCGCGCGCATCCCCTGAAGGAATCCCCATGAAAGACCGCCTCATCATTTTTGATACCACGCTCCGCGATGGCGAGCAGAGCCCCGGCGCGGCCATGACCAAGGCGGAGAAGATTCGCATCGCCAAGGCGCTCGAACGACTCAAGGTGGACGTGATTGAGGCGGGTTTCCCGATTGCGAGCCCGGGTGACTTTGAAGCGGTGCAGGCAGTCGCGCGCACCATCAAGGACAGCACCGTGTGCGGCCTCTCGCGCACGGGCGATGCCGACATCGATCGCGCTTATGAAGCGCTCAAGGATGCCCCGTCCTATCGCATCCATACCTTCATCGCGACCTCACCCATCCACATGCAGAAGAAGCTGAAGATGGAGCCGGACGAGGTCTTCGAGGCGGCTGTGCGTGCGGTGAAACGTGCGCGCAACTACACGGACAATGTGGAGTTTTCGTGCGAGGACAGCAGTCGCTCCGAGTTCGAGTTTCTCTCGCGCATCGTGGAGGCCGTGATCGCGGCCGGAGCCACCACCATCAATCTGCCGGACACCGTGGGCTATGCGGTGCCGGAGCAGTACGGCGATTTCATCCGACGCATCCTGTCCAATGTCCCGAACAGCGACAAGGCTGTGTTTTCCGTCCATTGCCACAATGATCTTGGATTGGCTGTGGGCAACTCGCTGGCGGCGGTGATGAATGGTGCGCGCCAGGTGGAATGCACCATCAACGGCCTTGGCGAGCGGGCGGGCAATGCGTCGCTGGAGGAAATCGTGATGGCGGTGCGCACGCGCAAGGACTATTTCCCTTGCGAGACGCGCATCGAGACCACGGAAATCATGAACTGTTCGCGGCTGGTCTCCACCATCACAGGTTTCCCGGTGCAGCCCAACAAGGCCATCGTGGGCGCGAATGCCTTTGCCCACGAGTCCGGCATCCACCAGGACGGGGTGCTCAAGCACCGCGAAACCTATGAAATCATGCGTGCTCAGGATGTGGGCCTGAACTCCAACCGCATCGTGCTCGGCAAGCTCTCCGGTCGCAATGCCCTGCGCACCCGGCTCAAGGAACTCGGCATCGAGTTCCAGAGCGAGCAGGACATGAACGACACCTTCAAGCGCTTCAAGGATCTTGCGGACCGCAAGACTGAGATCTACGACGAGGATCTGCAGGCATTGGTGTCTGATACCGCAACGGAGATCGCCAACGAGCACATTCGCCTGGTGTCGCTCAGGGTCCGCACGGAAACGGGTGAGACGCCGCGCGCGACCCTGGTGCTGTCCATCGGAGGAGAAGAGCGCACCGCCGAGGCCGACGGGGACGGTCCGGTGGACGCTGCCTACCGGGCGATCGAGCAGATCATGAACAGTGGTGTGCAGCTTCAGCTTTATTCGGTCAACGCCATCACCACCGGCACGGATTCCCAGGGCGAGGTGACGGTGCGGCTGGAGCGCGCGGGCCGTATCGTGAATGGCCAGGGTGCAGACACGGACATCATCGTGGCATCGGTGAAGGCGTATCTGAATGCCCTGAACAAGGTGCTGTTTCCCGTCCACCGGGAACACCCGCAAACCGCCTGAGGTCATGCAGTCATGTCGAGTTTGCGCCAGAAGGCGTGTCTGGCGGCGATGGGCGTGGATGTCTGGGTGCGCCGTGCGCAGGAACCGGACAGCGTGACCCCGCCACGCGCACCGCGCACCTCGGCGGCCCGTGAGCCGGATCCGGTGGCTGCCGCAGCACCGGTGCCGGCACAACCGCTGCTGGACTGGGAAAGCCTGGCTGCCCGGGTCGCCGCGTGCACGGCGTGCGAACTGCACGAGGGCCGCACCCAGACGGTCTTCGGGACGGGCAACCGCGGCGCCGAGTGGCTGGTCATCGGTGAAGCGCCGGGTGCCGAGGAAGACAAGCGGGGTGAACCCTTCGTCGGCCGCGCCGGGCAGTTGCTCACCTCCATGCTGGGTGCCGCGGGATTGCCCAGGCCACAGGTCTACATCGCAAACATCCTCAAGTGTCGGCCGCCTTCCAATCGCGATCCCAAGCCAGAGGAGGTCGCCTGTTGTGAGCAATACCTGTTCAACCAGATAGCCTTGCTCAAACCGAGGATCATCCTGGCCGTGGGGCGCATTGCCGCCCAGAACCTGCTCAAGACCCAAACCCCCATCGGCAAACTGCGCGGCCAAAGGCATGCCTTTGGCGCGGAAGAGATTCCGGTGGTGGTGACTTACCATCCGGCTTACCTGCTGCGTTCGCCGGGCGAGAAGCGCCGAGCGTGGGAGGATTTGCTCTTCGCGCGCCAGGTCTTCGAATCCCTGCCCGAGCGCTGATTCTTCGCTGCATGAGTGCCGGTGCCACACCTGCCCCCCTGGTGCTCAGGCCCATGCGCGAGCATGACCTGGTGCAGGTGATGGAGATCGAGCTGCGCGCCTACGAGTTCCCCTGGACGAGTGGCATCTTTGCCGACTGCCTGCGCGCAGGGTATTCATGCTGGAGTCTGCTCGATGACGAGCGCCTGCTTGGCTACGGCATCATGACCATGGCGCTCGATGAAGCGCATGTCCTCAACCTGTGTGTGGACCCGCCTCGGCATCGGCGCGGCCATGCCCAGCAATTGCTCGATCATCTGGTGGAGGTCGCGCACGGTCGCGGTGCAAGCCGGGTCTTTCTGGAAGTGCGTCCTTCCAATCTGCCAGCCCGGCGGCTCTACGCCCGCAACAATTTCGTGCAGATCGCGGTCCGACGCGGGTATTACCCTGCGCAGGAGGGACGCGAGGATGCCTGGGTCCTGAGCCGTCGCCTCGACCAGGCCTTTGGTCGTGAGGCCCGGAGTGCCGGTTGAAACGGGGCGGTTGCTGGGCTAGCCTTCGACCAACGACAACCCCAGACCGAACAGGATTATCCATGGTGCCCACTTCTCTCCGCGGCCTGCTGTGCGCCGGCCTTCTCGCCACCGCCGGTGCAGCTTCCGCGCTGGACCGCGTGACTTTCGAGTATGGCAATTCCGCCGGGGATGCCGAAATCGACCGTTACGGCGCCAATGTGACCTTCGACTGGGGTGTGCAATGGCTGAAAACCGGCGACTGGTACCTCGGCGGTTACTGGGAAGGTGGCGTCAACTACTGGGACAGCGACCCCGGTCGCACCGGCAACGACTCACTGGTGGATTTTCATGCGACGCCCGTACTGCGTTGGCAGCGCGCGCCCGGCAGCGGTTTCGCGCCCTTCCTGGAACTGGGCCTAGGCCCACACCTCGCTACAGAGAGTGAAATCGAGGACAAGGACTTCGACATCAACTTCTCCTTCGGCAGCCACGTCGGCGGCGGAGTCCGCTTTGGTGAGAAGGGTCGCTTCGAACTGCTGTACCGCTTCCAGCATCTGTCCAATGCAAGCCTGGGCGACAAGAACCCGGGTGTGAATTTCCACCTGTTCAATCTCGGTTACCACTTCTAGGACTGCACGCCTAGTGAGGGGATCCGCCCGGGAGTAGAATCCCGGGCATGGACTATCCCACCATCGAGGAAACGGTGGGCCGCACACCGCTCGTGCGGCTGCAACGCCTTCCCGGCAATACCTCCAACCTGCTGCTGGCCAAACTGGAAAGCCACAATCCTGCCGGTTCGGTGAAGGACAGACCGGCCCGCAACATGATTGTGCGGGCCGAGGCGCGTGGAGAGATCAAGCCCGGTGACACACTCATCGAGGCAACCAGCGGCAATACCGGCATCGCGCTCGCCATGGTGGCTGCAATGCGCGGATACCGGCTCATCCTGATCATGCCGGACAACATGAGCATGGAGCGCCGGGCCATCATGAAAGCCTATGGTGCCGAGCTCATCCAGGTGCCGCGCGAGGGCGGCATGGAGTCGGCGATCGATCTCGCGCGCTGCATGGAAGCCGACGGCGAAGGTCATGTGCTAGACCAGTTTTCCAATCCCGACAATCCACTGGCGCATTACGAGTCCACAGGACCAGAGATCTGGCGCGATACACAGGGACAGGTCACGCATTTCGTGAGCGCGATGGGCACTACCGGCACCATCATGGGGACAGGGCGGTATCTCAAGGAGCAGAATCCGGCGGTGGAAATCATCGGTGTACAGCCAGGGGAGGGCGCCAGCATCCCCGGCATCCGGCGCTGGAAGCCACCGTATGTCCCGCAGATTTTCGATCCGGCGCAGGTAGACCGCCTGCTCGATGTGACCCAGCAGGAAGCCGAGGAAATGGCGCGTCGACTGGCTGCGGAGGAAGGCATCTTCGGCGGGATCTCTGCCGGAGGGGCAATGGCTGCAGCGCTGCGCATCTGTGCCGAGGTCAACGACGCCACCATCGTCACGGTCATCTGCGATCGCGGCGATCGCTATCTCTCCACCAAAGTCTTTCCAGCCTGAGCATCCGTCATGAATTTCAATTGCCTGGTCTTCGATATCGAGACAGTCCCGGATGTGGAGGGTGCGCGGCGGCTCTGGGATCTCGAAGGTCTCAGTGACGGGGACGTCGCCAAGGTGATGGTGGCCAAGCGCCAGCAGGAAACCGGCGGCCAGAGCGAATTCCTGAGGCATCACCTGCAGCGGGTGTGTTCCATCGCTGCGGTATTCCGGCACGACGATCGCCTGACTGTCTGGTCGCTGGGCGAGGAAGACTCCAGCGAGGCCGATCTCATCCATCGTTTTTTTGATGGTCTCGAACGTTACTCGCCCACGCTCGTGTCCTGGAACGGTGGCGGTTTCGATTTGCCGGTGCTGCATTACCGGGCATTGCTGAACGGCGTCGCCGCGCCGCGTTACTGGGAAACCGGCAACGACGACCACAGCTTTCGCTACAACAATTACCTCAGCCGCTACCACTGGCGGCATCTGGATCTGATGGATGTGCTCTCCGGCTATCAGCCCCGTGCGGTCGCCAAGCTCGATGAGATTGCGACGCTCATGGGTTTCCCCGGCAAGCTTGGCATGACGGGCGCGGATGTGTGGCCGAAATATCTGGCCGGGGCGATCCGCGAGATTCGCGACTACTGCGAAATCGATGTACTCAATACCTGGCTGGTCTACCTCGGCTTCGAGCGCATGCGCGGCAATCTGCATGCCGGCCAGCACGCCGAGGAACTGGTGCGCCTGCGACAGTACCTTCTGGAACAGGACAAGGCCCACTTCCATGATTTTCTGGCCGCATGGCCACCCGGGGCATGAGACGCAAGGACAACTCTCCGCGTGAATATGCACTGACGATCGAGCGGCTCTCGCACGAGGGGCGTGGCGTCGGACATGTCGAGGGCAAGACCGTGTTTGTGGCCGATGCCCTGCCCGGCGAGCGGATCCAGGCGAGGGTGACACGGCGTCACCGCCGCTTCGATGAGGCGGTGACGGAGACGCTGGAGAATCCGAGTGCCGATCGCGTCTCGCCGCGCTGTGAGCACGCCTCACTCTGCGGCGGTTGCTCGCTGCAGCACCTGGCGCCGGCGGCCCAGCTTGCCCACAAAGAGGCAGTGCTCATCGAGCTGCTCAAGCACCAGGGCAATACGCGGCCGGTGGAGATTCTTCCACCCATCACCGGGCCTTTGTGGGCCTACCGGCGACGCGCCCGACTCAGTGTGCGGATGGTCCACAAGAAGGGCCATGTACTGGTGGGCTTTCGCGAGAAGGCCACGCACTACGTCACCGAGGTGACGCACTGCGCGGTGCTTCATCCCGCAGTGGGCGAGCGCTTTCCGGCCCT
Organism: Pseudomonadota bacterium; assembly: GCA_039800485.1. Lineage (GTDB taxonomy): Bacteria > Pseudomonadota > Gammaproteobacteria > CAIKBL01. The sequence goes on along the minus strand of JBDLQR010000482.1, from coordinate 5,626 downwards.
GCGCGACTTGATCGACAGCCTGAGCATTCGCGAGCAGATCCCGCAAATCGAGGTGGCAGTCGACGACGACAATGCGCTGCTCGCGATTCGCAACATGGCCACCCCCACTGAAGAAGATCTCCGCCGTTTGCGGGCCTTCGAGACGGAGACCGGACTGCACCTCTACCTGCAGCCCGGAGATCCCGCGAGTTGTACACCGGTCAGTGCCCCGATTGAGCTGCACTACACGATGGCTGGCCTCCGGTATGGCTTCCGCCCAGGGGATTTCGTCCAGGTCAATGCAGCCATCAACGCGCAGCTGGTCGCGGCTGCGGTCAGGATGCTTGCGCCTGGTGCGGATGAGCGGGTACTGGATTTGTTCTGCGGTCTCGGCAACTTCACCCTGCCGCTGGCGGCAACCGGCGCGACCTCCGTGCTGGGGCTGGAAGGTGAAGCGGGACTCGTCGAGCGCGCACGCGAAAATGCGCAGGCGAACGGGCTGTCCAATGTGCTTTTTGCACGCGCCGACCTCTTCACGCCGGAGGGCGTTGCGCAGCTCGCGGGTCGAGCGTTTGAAAAAATCCTGCTCGACCCGCCGCGCAGTGGTGCGGAGCAGGTGCTGCAGGCCCTGAATCTCGGTGCGACACGGCGCCTCGTGTATGTGTCCTGCAATCCCGTGACCCTCGCGCGGGATACTGCCATTCTGGTCCGGGATCGGGGCTTTCGCCTGCAGTCAGCCGGAATCGTCGATATGTTTCCGCATACCGCGCATGTCGAATCGATTGCCCTGTTCGAACCTCGGCGCTGAGCTTCTCCGCCTGTTCCTGCTACTGAGCGTGCTCGCCGGCTGCGCAGAGCAGCCGGATGCCGTGCTGCGTGTGGGGCTGGCCAGTGCCCCGGCGACGCTCGACCCTCGCCATGCCACAGATGCTGCCGCCGCACGCCTGTGCCGTCTCTTGTACGCGAGCCCCGTCGATTTCGACGCGGCCTTCCGCCCACAGCCAGCCCTCATGACCTGGGAGATGCTTGCGCCGGATCATTATGTGTTCCGCTTGCGCGGCGATGCTTTCTTTCATGATGGCTCACCCGTTCGCGCCGAAGACGTGGCCGCAACCTATCGCAGTGTGCTCGACCCGGCGCAGGCCTCACCGTATCGCGGCGCCCTCGCCCACATCACCTCGCTGGATGCGACCTCCCCAGCGACACTCGAAGTGCGACTCTCGCGGCCCGACCCACTGTTTCCGGGCCTGCTCACCGTGGGTGTGCTGCCGGCGCACGAACTGGGACAGGCCCACAAGCCCGCTGCCTTCACAGGCAGCGGCGGGTTTCGCCTGGCCGCAGCCTTCAACCCTCAGCAGGTGCAACTGGTGCGGCTGGCCGATGGCCAGCGCGTCGACTTTCTGGTGGTGCCGAATGAAACCACGCGGGCACTCAAGCTCTCGCGCGGTGAGCTTGATCTCGTGCAAGGTGGAATGTCCCCGGAATTGACTGCCTGGCTTTCGCGCCGGCCCGGGGTGACGGTGCGACGCCTGAAGGGCACGGTCTATACCTATCTCGGCTTCAATCTGCATGAGGGGCCCACACGGGACTTGCGCCTGCGTCAGGCCATTGCGCATGCCATCGACCGTGATGCACTGGTGCGCCATGCTTTCAAGTCCCAGGCCCGCCTGGCAGACGGTGTACTCGTGCCGGAACACTGGGCCGGTGTGCCTGAGCCGGAACGCCTCCGGCATGATCCGGCGCGGTCACGCAGTCTGCTTGCCGAGCTGGGTTACGGGCCCGCGCATCCCCTCGAGCTGACCTACAAGACTTCGAATGACTTCTTCCGTCGTCGTATCGCCACGATCCTGCAGGACCAGCTCGCCGCCGTGGGCATCCGGCTCGTGATTCGCAGCCACGACTGGGGCACGTTTTTCGGTGACATCAGGCGTGGAGATTTCCAGCTCTACGCCCTGTCCTGGGTTGGCTTGCAGCTTCCCGATATTTTTCGCCAGGCATTTCACAGTGCCTCTGTGCCGCCGACAGGCGCCAACCGGGGGCGTTACGCCAGTGCGGACATGGATGCCCTGATCGAGCAGGCAGAGCGTGCCCTTGACGAGCCCTCGCGCGCTGCAGGCTACCGCGCGGTGCAGCGTCTGCTGGGGCGGGATCTTCCGTATGTGTCGCTGTGGTTCGAGGACATCGTGGTGGTTCAGGGCGCCCGGGTCGTCGGTTACGATACCAACCTGAATGGTCACTATGACGGATTGCTGGAGACCCGGCTTGCCCATGATGTACACCGCCCTGCCCCGCATTGAAGTCAGCCTTGCACGCCAGACCGTGCGGCTGTGTTTCGGCGAGGTCGTACTGCGCGAATACGCAGTGTCCACGGCGCGCAATGGCGCCGGGGAGCGCATCAACAGCGAGTGCACGCCCCGTGGCAGGCATTACATCGGCGCCAGGATCGGCGGGGGCATGCCGGCCAATACGGTCTTCACGGCGCGCAAGCCGACTGGCGAAGTGCACAGCCCCGAATATGCAGCGACCCAGCCATCGGGGCGCGACTGGATCCTCACCCGCATCCTGTGGCTTGCAGGCGCAGAGCCGGGGTTCAACCAGGGAGGGGACTGCGATACCTGGGCGCGCTACATCTATCTGCATGGCACGCCGGATGAGGTGGTGCTCGGCAGTCCGGGCTCGCGGGGCTGCGTGCGCATGCGCAATGCGGACATCATCGAACTTTTCACCCGCGTGGAAGTTGGCACGCCGGTGCTCATCCACTGAATCTCATCCCCCGGGGGTGCTGCATGCAATTCCAGACGCTGGACGTGAGCCTTGAGGAGGGCGTGGCCCATCTTCGTTTCAACCGGCCCGAAAAATCCAATGCCCTGAACGAGCCGATGTGGTTCGAGCTGCGCGATGCCTGCCGTTGGGCGGATGAAACGCCGGCGGTGCGTGTGGTCATTCTGTCCGGCAACGGGCGCAATTTCTGCTCCGGCATCGACCTCTCCATGCTGGGTGAACTGCAGCAGACCGTGCTTGCGCTGCCTCCTGGTCAGCGCCACGAAGTGCTGAGGCACCGCATTCGGGCGTTGCAGGAATGTGTCAGTGCTCTGGAGAATTGCCGCAAGCCCGTGATTGCCCAGGTTCACGGCGCCTGTTTTGGTGGAGGCATTGATCTCATCACCGCCTGCGACCTGCGTCATGCGACTGCCGATGCCCGGTTCTGTGTGAAGGAGATCGACGTCGCGATCGTCGCCGATGTCGGCACCTTGCAGCGCCTGCCGCGCATCGTGGGTGAAGGGTTCGCTCGCGAGATGGCGCTGACTGCCCGTGAATATACGGGAGCGGAGGCTGCAGGGATGGGGCTTGTGACCAGGGTGCATGCCAATCCGGAAGTCCTGGCAACGGAGGTCGCCATGCTCGCCGCAGCCATGGCCGCAAAATCTCCGCTGGCGATGCGTGGGACCAAGGAATCCCTCAACTTCAGTCGCGATCACACAGTGGCCGAAGGCCTTGCCGAGGTCGCGGCACGCAATGCCGGGCTGCTGTTCTCCCCGGACATCGAAGAAGCCATCGCGGCGCAGCGGGCGGGGCGCGCGCCGCGGTTCGTCGACTGAAGCGCATCGTGGGCGCCCTCATGAGTGCGCAGTGATGGGCGTGCTGCAGCTCGCGGCACGCCTGTCCGCGATGCTGATCACCCTGTTCGGCGTTTCGCTGCTTGTGTTCCTGATGATGCAGGCGATACCGGGAGATCCGGTGGATGCGATGCTGGGCGAGCAGGCTTCGGGAGCAGACCGCACAGCCCTGCGCGCCGCGTTGGGGCTTGATGCCAGCCTGCCCGAACAATTACGCCGCTACTACGGTGGCCTGTTCGTCGGAGACTGGGGCGTTTCGCTGCAGACTCAAGAACCCATCCTCGGCACCCTGGCGGCGCGTGCACCGGGCACTCTGCTGCTCGCGGGCAGCGCCTTGGTGTTCGCAGTGCTATTCGCGTTGCCGCTCGGGATCTGGAGTGCATTGCGACCCGGCAAAAGCCCCGATCACTTTGCCGGCCTGTTTGCGCTCGTCGGGGGTGCGGTGCCTGGCTTCATCCTCGGACCTGTGCTCATCGTGGTGTTCGCGGTGTGGTTGGGCTGGGCGCCCGTCGGGGGCGCCGACGGCCGCGGCAGCGTGGTCCTGCCCGCCCTGACGCTGGCCATTGGCATGGCGGCCATCCTGTCACGCCAACTGCGTGCAGCCTTGCTGGAAGTACTGGCAGAGCCTTTCATGCGCGCCGCGCGTGCACGTGGGCTTGGCTTTGGGGCAGCGCTCTGGCGCCATGGTCTGCGCAATGCGGCGATTCCCGTGCTCACCGTACTCGGCATGCAGCTCGGGGCGCTGCTGGGAGGGGCGGTCATCACCGAGACCGTGTTTGCGTGGCCAGGGCTCGGCACGCTCACGGTAGAGGCGATCGAGCGCCGGGACTATCCGCTGCTGCAAGGGTGTGTGCTGGTCATCAGCGCGGCCTATGTGATCGTGAACCGCCTGACCGATGTTCTCACCGCCTGGTGTGATCCTCGCATCGACTGGTCTCGCTGATGCTGCGGCACTGGTACCTGGGTGTGTTGTGTGCCTGGCTGGTGCTGGCTTGCATCGCGCCCTGGTGCATGGAGTCAGGCAACCACATCACGCTGGAAAATGCTTTCGCGCCGCCCAGCACAGGAGCGTGGCTGGGGACCGATGACCTTGGCCGATCAATCCTCCTGCGCACGATTGCAGGGGCCGCGGTGTCCGCACCACTTGCCGCGGGTGTGGTGCTGGCCTCTCTGTGCGTGGGTACTTTTCTGGGCGCCCTCGGCGCCTGGCGTGGCGGTTTGCCCGATGCCTGTCTGCAGCGGGTGATCGAACTCTTCCAGGCCTTCCCCGGACTGCTGCTCGCGATCGCACTCGCAGGGATCCTCGGACCCGGAACAGGCAATGTCGCCCTGGCCCTGTGCCTCGTTGGCTGGGTGGGCTTTGCGCGTCTGGCGCGCGCCCAGGTGGCAAGCCTGAGGTCACGGGAACACGTGCTCGTGGCGCGCGCGCTCGGCACACCCGACAGACGCATCCTGTCGCGCCATATCTTGCCTCTGCTCGTCGCGCCGCTGCTGGTGGAGGCGACGTTCGCATTCGCGGCGACACTGGCGGCGGAGGCGGGCATGAGTTTCCTCGGCCTCGGCGCTCAGCCACCCACGGCGGCGTGGGGCAGCATGTTGCGCGAGGCGACCCAATTCCTTCTGGTAGCCCCGCACATGCTGATCGGACCGGGTCTTGCCATCCTCTCGCTGGTCATGGCGATGCAGTCAGCCGGAGAGCGCCTGCGGCTGCATTGGCAGCTGCCCCGCTGAGCCACGACGGATGAGGCGTTCTCACGCGCGCTGATTCCATTATCATGCCGGCGAACACCGCATCCCGCGGTGATGGAGAGCAGCATGTCCCTGGGTTCCCTGATGATCGACATCCAGGGTACGACGCTGAATGCGGAGGATCGCAACCTCCTCTCCCATCCGGCGGTGGGCGGCGTGATTCTCTTTTCGCGCAACTACGAGTCACGTGCGCAACTGACTGCGCTGACCCGCGAGATTCATGCCCTGCGCACGCCACAGCTGCTGATAGCGGTGGATCATGAGGGGGGCAGGGTCCAGCG
>JBDLQR010000481.1:0-5574 GCA_039800485.1 Pseudomonadota bacterium | reverse complement strand
CCGGATTTCGCGCAGGGCCTCGTCCCGGGCGAAATGCCCGACCATGATCACGGCCATGTTGCTGGCGACATAGGTTTGTCGCCAGGTTGCCACGATATCGCCCCGGGTAATGTGGCGGGGAGTTTCCAGCGCAGGGCACTCATGGCCGAAAGCCTCCAGAGCTTTCACAGTGGCGCTCTTGCCAATGCCGAGCGAGTACATCCATTCGCGGAGCAGACCTTCTTCCTCGCCCGATTCCCGCTGGATGATTTTGCGTGAGGTTTCCACACTACCGGTCTCCAGCAGTGGCTCGCTCAGCATTTCGTGCATGAGGCGCAGGCCGAGCCGATAGCGGCCGCTGTACATCTCGACCGCATACCAGGTGGCCTTGGCGCCTGTGTAGGCATTCCAGTCACCGCCCTGATTGCGGATGGCGGTGTCCAGGTCTTCCTCGGTATGGGTGCGGGTGCCGGCAAAGATGAGGTGTTCGAGAAAATGGGGCGTCTCGCGCCTCCCACAGGGGAAATCGTGGGAGCCTACGTTCACCAGCACCCTGAGGGACACGTTACGCGCACCTTCGCGTGGATGCAGGAGCACCCGCAGCCCGTTCGGCAGCACCTCGTGGTGAAAGGCACCCTGTGCCTCTGCCGTGGCTGCGCGCACGGCACTGGCGCTCAATGCCAGCAGCACCAGCAGAGCGAGGCCAGCACCACGTGCCCGCGAGGGGCTCACGCGGTACCGCCGCCGGGGTAACGGCGGCCTGCCTCCAGATGCAGGTCCCGCACCTTGGCGCGCAGGCCGGGCGGGCTCATGACTTCGACCTCGCTGCCATGGCGAAGAATGTCGCCCAGCAGTTCGCGATCATCGGCATAGGGGACTCTGAGCACATACTCCCCGAGCGAAGTGAATTCGCCCTGTTGTTTGGAATGCCAGCGTTCGACGGCCACCCAGCGCGAGCGCTCGGGCGAGAACCGCAACACCGCCCACTGAATGTCCTGGCCGTTGAAGATTCCATAGCCTCCGGAGAAAAAATCCTCCATGGCCTCCGTCTCGACTTCCAGCGCCGGGATGTCCAAGGTTTCCATGGCCTCGACGCTGTCCATGGCAAAGCTGCGCAGCCCCTCACGCAGGTGGCACCAGCCATCGAGATACCAGTTCTGACGATAGAACACGAGCCGCTGTGGGGAGACTTCCCGCTCTTCAATCGTGTCCCGGGCACGCGCGCGATAGCGCATGCGAACCCGGCGCCGCGCAAAAACCGCGCGCGCCATGCTGGCGAAGCAGTCGCTGCTGGGCTGCCGCACGCCGATGGAGGCGATTTTCATGCGTGCCCCCAGTTCCCGGAGCGCCGGGTCGGACGAGGCGAGCAGGCCGGCCAGTCGTTCGCTCAACGGCTTCAGGTGTTCCTCAATGAGGCCGCTCGGGTCGATGTGCCCCAGCAACTGGCTGAGGGTGGAAAGGGCAGCCAGTTCGGATTCGGACAGCCACAGGCCGGGCAGCGCATGACGCCGTTCATGGCGAGCGCCCGGCGCAAGGCGGTAGACACGCGCGGCGGCATCCCAGTTGATGGGCATGCCCAGTCGATCCCGCAGGTATTCCAGATCACGATGCAGCGTGGCCCGGGAAACCTCCAGGGATGCCATCAGTTCCTCGCCACTGAGTCCGCCGCGCAGCTCCAGCAGTTGCTGGATTCGGTAGAAACGTTCGGTTCTGTCCATAGGGGCCATGGTTCTTTTTGCAACGGATTCTCTCCGATTGTGGGTCTCAGGGGATGAGACTGGAAAGGGTGGCGCTCACGTCTCACTGTGGGAGATCAAGTGGGCATGATGCCTGGGCTGAGAACCGGCCGCAGAAGTCGGCCCCGGAAGTCGGCCAGGTGGCTGGCCAACAAGGTTGCGCCCACGAGTGGCGTCCCCTAGATTGCGGTCACGCACTGCAATCTGTGGCCCGAGGCCTGGAGGGGTTCATGCGATTTTCGGTCTTTGATCACATGGATCGCAGCGGTACGCCGCTGGGGCAGCAGTACCAGGAACGTCTGCAACTCATTGAGGCCTACGACCGGGCCGGCTTCCACGCCTACCATCTGGCTGAACATCATGGCACGCCTTTGGGTTTGGCCTCCGCGCCCAGTGTCTTCCTGGCGGCCGTCAGCCAGCGCACCCGCCGACTGCGCTTCGGCCCACTGGTGTACACGCTGAGCCTGCATCACCCCCTGCGGGTGATAGAGGAGATCTGCATGCTTGATCATCTCAGCGGAGGGCGCCTCGAGCTTGGCATCGGCAAGGGGGTCTCGCCGATCGAGCTTGGATTTTTTGGCGTGGGGTTGGAGGCCCAGCAGAAGTACGAGGAATGCCTGACGCTGATTCTGGAAGGACTCGAACACGGGCGGCTCAATTTCAAGGGCGCATTCTTCACGTTCAAGGATGTGGAACTGGAGCTTCGGCCGCTGCAGCGTCCAACTCCGCCCTTGTGGTACGGGGTAGCCAAGGCGGAGACCACGCCTTGGGCCGCAAAGATGGGCATGAACATCGTGACCAATGGGCCGGCCACCAATGTTGCGCGCATCGTCGACCGCTTCAAGGCCGAATGGGCGGCGGGCCCCCACGCTGCCAAGCCTCTACCGCATGTCGGCATGAGCCGGCATGTCGTCATCGCAGAGACAGACGAAGAAGCCATCGCGCTTGCCACGCCCGCCTACCACGAGTGGTTCACGAGCCTGCTCCACCTCTGGCGCAAGAACGGGGTACAGATTCCGCTCAGCTTCCCCGACAATTTCGCGGGCGCCGCGACCATGGGTCTGGCCATCGCCGGCTCCGTGTCCACGGTGCGCGACAGGCTGCGCGAAGAGCTGCAGACCTCCGGCGTCAATTACCTCCTGTGCCGTATCGCCTTCGGCAATCTGCCCGTTTCCCAGTCCTTGCAGACCGTGCGACGCATGCAGGATGAAATCATCCCCGCCTTCGTCGACGGCGGCACGAGCGTCGCGGCCTGAGCAAGCAGGCTACCTGCCGCACCCAGGCGCGGCCTCAATCCTGAAGGCCCTGTCTGCCCGCGTCAGGCAGATCCCTGACGGGACAGCAACGCGGTTCAAAACTCTGCGGCTTTCCCCTGCATATCGGGCGACCCCCGGAAAGTTCACAGCCATCGGGGCAAAGACCCTCTGGATGATCGTGATCAGTATGCGAAGCCTGCGGACTGCATAGACTCCACCACAGGAGTCTGGAAGACAGGGACGTGCAGCGTGCGAACGTGAGGGATCGCGCAGGCGCGAAGGAGCGTGCCTCGACACCGTCGGTGGATCGCGCGCTGCTTTTTTCCAGACACCGGCGCTTTGCCAAGAAGTGTTAAGGCCTTCTGGTCTGTGCACCAGGTGCCGCCGGATACTGCGTGCAAGCCTTCTCTGCCAGAGAACGGTAACCGTAGGACGCTGGTAAAACCCTGGGGGTCGAGATGCGCGCATTCATGGTGTTCCTGCTCACGATCGCGCTCGGGATGCTGATCATCCCGCCTCTCGCCATGGCCCATGGTGGACTCGAGCACGACATCGTGGCCCTCGATCGGACGCTCTCCGTCCACCCCGGGAATATTCCTGCACTACTGCATCGGGCCGATCTGCTGCGCCTGCAGGGTGAGTTCGGCCGTGCTTTGCAGGACCTTGAGCGCGTTGAACGTCTACAGCCCGCCAGCCCGGAAGCGGCCTGGGTGCGGGCACGCATCATGGTAGATCAGCGGCGTGAAGCCGCAGCGCTGGCGGATCTGGACCGTTGGCTCGAAGCTCATCCTGAACATGTGACGGCCCTGAGCCTGCGTGCGCGGGTGCACGCGTTCGTCGGCGACGCCGATCAGGCGGTCCGTGACTACAGCCTTGCCATCCTCCACAGCCGTCCGGCTGATCCTGAACTGTTCACCGCGCGCGCGGAGATCCAGCAGGCCCAGGGCCGCTCCGCGGAAGCGCTGGCGGGACTGGAACAGGGCATGAACCAGCTCGGCCCCCTGCTCAGTCTGCAAATCCCGGCTCTTGAGCTTGAGCTGTCTATGGGCCGGGAGGCGAATGCCCTCGAGCGGATGGGGCACATCATTGCTGACGTTCCGCGCAAGGAAGGATGGCTCGCCCGCCGGGCCGAACTTCTTGAACGCCTGGGCCGCCGTGATGACGCGCGCCGCGACTGGCTCGCGGCGGTAGCGGCCTGCAAGGCACTGCCATCAGCCCAGCGCAACAGTCGGGCCATTCAAATGCTGCTGGAGCGTGCCCGTGACTCGGTGGACGACAGCAAGTCTCTCCAGAGCTGAAACCCTTGAAGCGCCAGGTACCGAATCTCATGAAAACGATCACACAATCGCTGCTCTCGATTCTCCTGCTGGGACTGGTACTGGTCGCCCCCGCGGGTGCGGATCAGACCCTGGTCGCGAGCGGAGGCGCGTGGCGCTATCTCGACAACGGCAGCAACCAGGGTACTGCCTGGCGCGGCACAAGCTTTGACGATGCCACCTGGCCAAGCGGCAATGCCCAACTTGGCTATGGTGACGGTGACGAAGTCACCACCGTGGGCTTCGGTCCGAACAGTGCAGCGAAGTACATCACCACGTATTTCCGCAAGCGTTTCGAAGTCTCTGATCCCACCCAGTTCACCAGCCTGGCGCTGCGCATCCTGCGTGATGACGGAGTCGTGGTTTACCTCAATGGCGCGGAGATTTATCGCAACAATCTGCCGACTGGCGAGATTGCCCATACGACCCTCGCGCCGGTAGCCATCAGCGGGACCGAGGAAAGCAGCAGCTACCTCACAGCCAGCCTGCCGATTACCGGGCTGCAGGGCGGCAGCAATGTTCTCGCGGTCGAGATCCATCAGCAGAGCGGCGGCAGCAGCGACATCAGCTTCGATCTGGAGCTCAAGGGCGTCAACCCGGCGGTCCCGACTGTTACCCGGGGACCTTATCTGCAGAAACCGGCAAGCACGGCGATGACCGTGCGCTGGCGCACCAACACCTCCACTGACAGTCGGGTCCGCTTCGGCACCGCGGCCGGCAATCTCGATCGGCAGGTGACCGCTGAAGCCCTCACCACAGAGCACAGTCTTGCCCTGACAGGCCTGTTGCCCGATACCCGTTATTACTACGCCATCGGCGCCAGTGCGCATGGTGATCTGGCCAGCGGTGCCGAATACAGTTTTCGCACTCCCCCCGCGATGGGCACACGCAAAGCCATGCGCTTCTGGGTACTCGGAGATGCGGGTACCGGAGGTACCGGGCAGACCGCGGTGCGGAATGCGTATTACAACCACACCGCTGCACAGGCGACCGACCTGGTCCTCATGCTGGGCGACAACGCCTACAGCAATGGCACCGATGCCGAGTATCAGAGCCGCATGTTCGATGTCTACGCGTCATTGCTGCGCCAGGTTCCGAGTGTTTCGACACTCGGCAATCACGACACTGCGGGACTCGCCAATCCGGACCCTGCCACCACGCCTTACTTCGGCATTTTCGATCATCCGGTGTCCGGTGAACTGGGTGGAGTCGCTTCGGGCACGGAGAAGTACTTTTCCTTCGACTACGGCAACATCCACTTCATCTCGCTTGATTCCATGACGTCCA
>JBDLQR010000480.1:0-3075 GCA_039800485.1 Pseudomonadota bacterium | reverse complement strand
GGCCCAGTCAGGATTCCCAAAGGCAAGGAACGCCGAGAGAGCCTGCGGGTGCCAGCGTTTTCAGCTCCATGTTGCTGAGGATATTTCAGTCAACCCGCCAAAGCTCGCGACCGCGGCCTCGGTAAATTCATCGCGCGCCAAAGCGTCGAGCAAGGAGGGGTTCACGGTCGCGGCAGCTGCGCCTCGGGCAATGAGCCCACTCAGCATGTCCGCGTTCCGGATGCTCGCAGCGAGCAAGGCAGGTCCGCCATCCCGCTGAACCGCAACACAAGCCTCTACCAAAGGCCAGATGTCCCTACCGGCTTCTGCCAGTCGCCCAAGGTAGGGCGCCACGTAGTCTGCGCCGTGGTCGCGTGCCCATAGCAACTGCACAGGATTGGCCAGTGCGGTAAGCAGCACCGGAGCGGGCAACTTCTTCAAAGCCTTGAGGGCGGCCTGCCATGCGGGCTCGCAGGGCAACTTGAAAGTGAGCTCGACTCGCCCCGCGCTGGTATTCAGCAAGGCCTCCGCCCAGTCCAGCACCTGCGCTGGTTCCGGGCTCGGCAGCTGGAGCATCAGCGCTGGGAGCTTCTGCTCCGCGGCAGCCTCCACCAAGCTTTGCAGATCGGCTAGCCGGGTCTGGAGCCCTGCTTGCCGCACCAAGGTGGGATTGGTGGTGGCCCCGGCTATCCGGGGCCAACCGGCACGGGGGCTCCAGTCCGAAATTCGGGCTGTGTCCAGATAAATCTGCATGCCCGAATGGTACCGCAGATACTTGTGAGGAGCGCTGTCTTGCATGTTATGCGCACCCCATTCAGTCTTGCGCGCCATGTATGCGCCACCCCCCCAACGCGAACCTCTGGATGTCGTCGATGAGCACGACCGTGTATTGATGCAACTTCCGCGGGACGAGGTGCACTCGCGCGGCCTGCGCCATCGGGCCGCCCATATCCTGGTGCTGGACCAATCCGGGCGGGTGTTCGTGCAACGGCGTGCGTGGTGGAAGGAATGCCAGCCGGGATTGTGGGACACCTCGGCTGCCGGCCATGTCGATGCCGGAGAGACTTATGTCGATGCTGCCAGCCGGGAATTGATGGAAGAGCTTGGCATAGGCTCGGTACAGCCCTTGCGCCCGCTCTGCAGTCTGGAAGCTTCCGCTCAGACGGGCCAAGAGTTCGTGGAGGTGTTTCTGGCGGTCACCGACCAGGAGCCCACTCCGGATCCCCACGAGATCATCGACCACCGCTGGTGTTCGCCCGCGGAACTGGCCGCCTGGCTGGCAGCTTCGCCTGCCGATTTCACGGACGCCTTCCGCACAATCTGGACGCAGTACCTGAAAGAGTCTGGCCTCCCATGAACAACGAAGATTCAGTCCCGCAAGAGGAAGGCTTCGACCCCCGGGAACGCTGCCGGCGCCTGCCCACCGCGCCGGGCGTCTATCGCATGCTGGATGCTGAGCGCACGGTCATCTACGTGGGCAAGGCGCGCGATTTGCGCAAACGGGTATCCAGCTATTTCAACCGCAACCAGGGGCATTCGCCCAAGGTGCGGGCGATGGCAGACCAGGTGCGCGACATCGAGGTGGTGGTCACCCGCAATGAGACCGAGGCCCTCATTCTTGAGAGCAACCTCATCAAGGAGCTCAAACCCCGCTATAACGTGGTGCTCCGGGATGACAAGAGCTATCCCTACATCTACGTCAACACGGCAGACAAATTTCCCCGGCTCGCTTTCCATCGTGGCGCGCGCGCCGGCAATGGACGCTACTTCGGGCCTTATCCGAATGCCGGCGCGGTGCGCGCCACCATCAACCTGTTGCAGAAGCTGTTCATGGTGCGCCAGTGTGAAGACACCTACTTCCGCAACCGCAGCAGGCCATGTCTGCAATACCAGATCAAACGCTGTACTGCGCCGTGCGTCGGACTGGTGAGTCCCGACGCCTATCGAGGCGATGTGGAGAATGCCCTGCTGTTCCTTTCCGGGCGCAGCCACGAGGTGGTGTCTGCGTTGGTCGGCGCCATGGAGACCAGCGCCGCAAAACTGGAGTTCGAGCAGGCCGCGCGCCTGCGGGATCAGATCAACAAATTGCAGCGTGTGCAGGCCGAGCAGCACATCACGGCTGAGGGAGGTGACTACGATGTCATCGCCTGCGCCATGCATGAAGGCATTGGTTGCATCCAGATCTTCTTCATCCGCGGTGGGCGTAACCTCGGCAACAAGGCCTTCTTTCCCGCCCATACCGCAGGAGCCATCACGGCCGAGATTCTTGGCGCATTCATCGCCCAATTCTACCTGGCCGGAAATGCAGAGCGGGATCTCCCTCCCGACATCCTGCTTAGTGAACCCCTGGAGGAGGAGGAGGCAGACTGGCTGGCAGCTGCACTGGCAGACAAGCGGCAGGGGGTGGTGAGGTTGCGGCCCAATGTGCGGGCTGAGCGCGCCAAGTGGCTAGAGATGGCGCGGCACAACGCGGAAATTGCAGCGCGCGATCGCGCCACCACCGATTCCGGTCACCAGCGCCGACTGGAGGCCTTGCGCGATTTTCTGGAACTGCCCGAACTGCCCGCGCGCATCGAGTGCTTTGATGTAAGCCATACCCGTGGAGAGGCGCCCGTGGCTTCCTGCGTGGTGTTCGGTGAGGAGGGGGCGCGCAAGGCTGAGTACCGCAAGTTCAATATCGAGGGTGTGACTGGCGGAGATGACTACGCAGCCATGCGCCAGGCACTGGAGCGACGTTACGGCCGGCTCCAACGCGAAGATGCCGTCATGCCGGACATCCTGCTGGTTGACGGGGGCAAGGGGCAGGTGGCACAGGCGCTGGAAGTGCTGAATGCCTTGCAGATCGACGAGATACAGGTGGTGGGTGTGGCGAAGGGCACCACGCGAAAGCCGGGCCTCGAGACCCTCATCATGCACGATGGCCAGAGCGAGAAGATGTTGCCGCGCGAGTCTCCCGCGCTGTTGCTCATCCAGCAGATCCGGGACGAAGCGCATCGCTTTGCCATCACGGCCCACCGCAAGGCGCGTGGCAAGGCCCGCAATCGCTCCACGCTGGAGGACGTGCCCGGGGTGGGCGCCAAGCGTCGTCGCGCGGTG
>JBDLQR010000479.1:0-13539 GCA_039800485.1 Pseudomonadota bacterium | reverse complement strand
TTGATGACCGCGCGCTTGCGGCGCGCGCTCACCCCTGCGGGGCGCTTTCGCTGCGCTCCAGCGTCCCGGCTCGCTGCGCGAACCGGTCGAACGTGAGCTTCGAATCAAGGCCTCCGAGCACACCCCACAAACAGAAAGACCCGCGCGAGGCGGGCCTTTCTGTTTGTATGGCGCGCCCGGAAGGATTCGAACCTCCGACCCCCTAGTTCGTAGCCAGGTACTCTATCCAACTGAGCTACGGGCGCGTGAGAGGGGCGGATTATCGTGAGCCGCCCTGCGGGTGTCAAATCGTCCATTGATCCGGAATGTTTCTTGCCAAGGCATAATCCACCGCAATGCCATCAGGAGGTTATATGCGCTCCGGCTTCCTCTCGCCCATCCAGGGTTACCTGCAGGATCTTCATGCCCGTCTTTCTGACGCCGACGGTGGCCAGATCGCGAGCTACATCCCGGAACTGGCCAAGGCCGACCCGGCCTGGTTCGGCATCGCCATCGCGACCCTCGATGGCGAGGTGTACGAGGTGGGAACAACCCGCCAGCCCTTCACCATCCAGTCCATGTCCAAACCACTCATCTACGGTCTTGCACTCGAAGACCGCGGTGAGGAGCCCGTGCTGGCCAAAGTGGGCGTGGAACCGACCGGAGATGCCTTCAACTCGATCAGTCTGGAGGCAGGCAGCGGGCGGCCGTTCAACCCGATGATCAATGCCGGGGCCATCGCCGCTTCCTCGCTGATCAACGGGGCCACGCGGGAGATCCGCCAGCAGCGTATTCTGGACACCTTGTCACGTTACGCCGGGCGCCCACTGCAGCTCGATCAGGGAGTGTACGAATCCGAGCGCGACACCGGTCATCGCAATCGCGCGATTGGCCACATGCTGCGCAATTACGACATCATCACCGAAGATCCCGAGCCGTCACTCGATCTGTATTTCCGTCAATGCGCCGTGGAGGTGGACTGCCGTGATCTCGCATTGATGGCGGCCACCCTTGCCAACGGCGGGGTGCACCCGCGTACCGGAGAACGCGCAATCAACAGCGAACTCGTGGCTCCGGTGCTGAGCATCATGACGACCTGCGGGATGTATGACTTCGCGGGTGAGTGGGTTTTCCGGATCGGGATGCCCGCCAAGAGCGGTGTCGCAGGCGGCATTCTTGCGGTGCTCCCGGGGCAATTGGGAATCGGGGTTTTTTCCCCCCGTCTGGATGCACGGGGCAACAGCACACGGGGCGTGGCCGTGTGTCGCGCCCTGTCCGAAGACCTTGGCCTGCACTCCCTGCTTCCGCCGCGCACGACAACCGCGACGATCCGGGCCAGCTACACACTCGCGGCAAGGCGCTCCCGCCGTCGGCGTGACCAGGCGCAGATGGGCGCTCTGGACGCCGGCGGAGACCGGGTACGCATTCTGGAACTGCAGGGCGACCTGCGTTTCTCCACCTTGGAACCTGCGGTGCGCGAGCTCGTCGCGATGAGTGATTCCCTGACGCACGCAATTCTGGACCTGACGCGCGTGCGGAGCATGGATGCGCCTTCCACCGGGATCCTGAAGCGCTCGGCGGAGAGCCTGCGGGCCGCAGGAGTCAGGTTGTTGTTCGGTAAAAAGGCGTCACTGGAACTTGCCGTACCCCTTGGAGATGACAGCCGGGATGTTTTTCCTGACCTGGATGCCGCGCTGGAAAGCTGCGAAGACGACCTGCTGGCAGCGGCTGCCATGAAGCGGGAGGCCGAGGCAGAGGCCATTCCCTTGTCGGCCCATCGGTTCTGTGCAGGCCTGACTGATGAAGACCTCGAGACCTTGACCACGTATCTGGTGCGGGTCGTCAGTGCGCCGGGGGACTTCCTTGTCCGGCGCGGTGAAGCCGCGGATTCACTCTTCATGATTCTGGCGGGCGAAGTCAGTGTTCTGGTTGACCAGATGGATGGCTCGCCCCACCGTCTCGCCACGCTGGCTGCTGGAATGGGCTTCGGAGAAACCTCCCTCATTCAACCCGGCCAGCGCACTGCCAACATCCGCGCAGATACCCGGGTCGAAAGCCTGTCGCTCGATGTCACTGCCTTTGCGAGGATCAAGCAATCGTCGCCGCATCTGGCGCTCACCCTGCTCGGCAACCTGCTCGCGAGCAGCCACGAAATCACCGCGAGGCTGACGCGTGAAATAGCCGCCCTGTCCGCTTGAGCACGGGCCTGACGGGTGCCGACTGCGGGCTCTCCGCCCCGGATGGCGCCCCCGACCCCGCCTCGGTAGACTCCCGTCCAGGCCAGATTCCGGGAGGATGCTTCGATGCTGAAATCGATGGATATCAATTGCGACATGGGGGAAAGCTTTGGCAACTGGAAGATGGGTGATGACGAGGGGATGATGCCCTACATCACCACCGCCAACGTGGCATGTGGCTTCCACGCCAGCGACCCGCTGACCATGATCGAGACCTGCCGAAAGGCCAGATCGCACCAGATTTCCGTAGGCGCCCACCCGGGTCTGCCGGACCTGCTCGGGTTTGGCCGGCGCACCATGAACATCACGCCCGAAGATGCCCACGCCTACGTGGTGTATCAGGTCGGTGCGCTGCAAGCCTCGCTTGCCACCCAGGGCATGCGTCTGCACCACATCAAGCCTCATGGCGCCTTCTATTCAGTGCTCAAAACCTCAGCTGAACTCGCCGAGGCCGTAGCAGAAGCCATCGAGAAGCTCTCCGATCAGCCGATGCTCTACTGGCCGGCACCCACGAGCGCGGCCCTGCCCTCCGCGTGCAAGAAGCGCGGCATCAGGGTGGTCGGTGAGATCTATCCGGATCTCCATTACGCAGCGGATGGTTCGCTCGTGATTCAGCGCCAGAAGCATGAGACCGATGTCGCCTTCGCCTGTGCGCAGGTCAAGCGCTATGTGCAGACCGGCAAGGTTGAGGCGCTCGATGGTTCCTTGGTCGAACTGGATGCCGAGAGCCTCTGCATCCACGGTGATGGCCCCAACTCGGTGGAGGTGGCGCGCGCCATTCAGCGTACGCTGCAGGCCATCGGGTGTGAGATCAAACCGGTTCTGCAGTAAGCAGCCCGGCTATCAAAGAAAGGTTACGCATGAAATTCGGTCTGCTGTTCACTTTCCAGCTTCCCCCGGGCAGCGGTATTCCCTGGAGCGAACCCTACCAGGACATGCTGCAGTGTCTGCCCCGTGCAGAGGAGCTGGGATACCACTCCATGTACCTCGCCACGCATCACGCCAAGACAGACGGGCTTTGCCCGGGACCCATCCCCACGCTGGGGGCGGCGGCGGCGGTCACGCGCAACATGAAAATAGGCACGGCCGTGATGCTGGTACCGCTGTATGCACCCCTGAAGCTCGCCGAGGATCTCGCGGTGCTCGACAACATCTGTGAAGGCCGGCTCATCGTGGGCGTGGCGCCCGGCTATGTGGCCGAGGAATTCGCGGCCCATGGCATTCCGCGCGAGGAGCGCGTGGGGCGCTTCGAGGAATCGCTCGACCTGATGATCACTGCCTGGACCCAGGAACGCTTCGAGTTCAACGGCAAGTATTTCAAGGTGCCGGAAACGGTGATGACGCCGAAACCGGTACAGAAGCCCTATCCTCAACTCTGGTACGGCGTGTCTGCCAAATCTTCCCTCAAGCGTGCGGCCCAACGGCATGCCATTCAGATCATGTCCCCACGCCATGGGATCGAAGAGCTCAAGGCGCACTACGAGCCCTACGAAACCGCCGCGCGTGAAATCGGTTGGACCATTCCGGAGCGCCCCATCATCCGTCAGGTATTTGTGGCATCCACCATGAAGGAAGCGGAGGCCATCGCCGCGCCTGCCATCGAGCATCTTTATCGCGAGGTCTATGGCCGTGCCTCAGCCGCGGGCGATCGCGTCCTGCGCAACGATGACGGCAGCGCAATCACGGACCACAACCAGGTCAGCTTCGACACCTTCAAGCAGCGCTACATCGTGGGCACCCCGGAATTCGCCATCCAGGAAATCACGCGCTATCGGGATGCGCTGGGCTGCACCGAGATGGTGTGCTGGATGCACATGCCCGGCATCCGTGGGGCGGATGTCATGCGCTCGGTGGACCTGTTCGCGCGGGAGGTCATGCCTGTCTTCCGACGTGGGTGATGCCGGGATGCCGCCAGACGTTGCGGCACTCGCCCAGGCTGTACGTTACGAGGGCAGCATCGCGTTCGAGATACGCGAGCAGTCCGCCGATCGCGTAGTCGCGGAGATGCCGGTCGTCGCCGGCATTCGCAATCCCTTTGGAACGGTGCACGCCGGTGCCCTGCTCTGGTTTGCGGATGTGACCGCGACCGTTCTGGCCCTGCAGAACACCACCGTCAGCCCCGATGGCAAAGGATTTCCGCTGGCGCTGAACTTGAACGCCCAACTGATAGGCAATGTTCGTGAGGGGGTACTCACGGCGCAGGCGCTGTTCGTGAGGAAGGGCCGCCGGGTTTCCGTCATTCGAACCACGGTCCATGATTCCGCGCAACGGCTCCTGGTGGACGTGACGACAACCCACATGCCTGCCTGACATGCCCAGCAACAGCTGACGATACCGGGGGAACCCTGTACTGATGAAAACTTCGCGCCAGATGGCATTGGCAATCCTGCTCCCTGCACTGCTTGCCGCCGTATTTCCGGCACGGGCGGAAAACCCGGACTTCATACTGCCCTTTGGTGGTGAACCCGGGGCACCCTTGGCGCACTCCTACGACTACGGCACCTCACCCCTCAAGGAGGGAACGTATGCCATGCGAATCCCGGCGGTGGATGTGCAGGTTGCGAGCGTGCTGCATGACACGGAATTGACGGTAGACGCCGCGACCAAAACGGTTCAACGCGTGTACGCCAGCCGAGCCTTCAAGGCAGTGGCGGATTGCGAGGCTGCGCGCACGCTGCTGAATGGCAAGATCGAGAAGGTGCTGCCGGTAGCCCGCACGGGCGGGGGGCAGTGGCTGTATCAATCCGCCGATGGGAGAGTAGCAGGCGGAGCATGGTGCCAGACGGAGCGCTACCTGCCCTTCATCACGCTGTTTCTCGAGTTGACGCTCTTGCCTCCCGCCCCTTGAGTCCGTCCCCGTCGCTGCACCCACGCGACGGGGACAGTTCGCGGCAATTCGTTGCCATCGCTCAGTCCGGCAGCGCCAGCACTGCCTTGGACACGATATTGCGCTGAATCTCGTTGGTACCACCGTAGATGGTTGCCGGCCGCGAGGTATAGAAGAGACTCATCACGTCCACCTTGTGCTCGCCCAGCGACTGCTTGCCGATCCGGGCCCCTGCGGTGCCCCGAATCTCGATCAGCAACTCGGTGAGCTTTGCATAGGTCTCGGTGCCGAAGACCTTCAGCATGGACACATCGGGCCCCAGGGTCTCGCCCCGTTTGACCAGTGCCGCGAAGTGTTGGTAATAGGTTTCGAGATCAAGCACATCGGCTTTCAGGCGAGTGTACCTGTCCCGGAATGCACCATCTTCGAAAAGACCCTGGTGTCTTGCCACCTCGGTGAGGCGTTGCAAGGCATACTGGGATTGCTTGGGGCTGCCCAGGAAAATGCGCTCGAATCCGAGCAGCGCCTTGGCAATTGACCAACCCTGATTGAGTCCACCGACCAGGCTGTCGGCGGGCACCCGGACGTTGTCCATGAACACCTCGCAGAACTCCTCATGCCCCGCAATGTTGCGGATGGGGCGCACCGTGATGCCCGGCGTTTTCATGTCGACGAGAATGAAGCTGATGCCCGCCTGCTTCTTGGCATTCTTGTCGGTGCGCGCCAGCAGGAACATGTGCGTCGCATCCTGGGCGAGCGTGGTCCAGGTCTTCTGACCATTGATGACGAAGTGATCGCCATCGAGCACGGCCTCCGTGCGCAGACTGGCCAGGTCGGATCCCGCGTTGGGCTCCGAGTAGCCCTGGCACCAGATATTTTCTCCCGCAAGAATGCCAGGCAGGTATTGCGCACGCTGTTCCGGGGTCCCGTGCTTGATGAGCAACGGTCCCACCATGATGAGGCCCATGTCCGGCGTCCGCGTGACACCATGGCGTTCCTGCTCCTCGATGAAGATCAGCAGCTTGGTGGGATCGAGACCCATGCCGCCGTGCTCGCGCGGCCAGGCCGGCGCAATCCAGCCGCGGGCACTGAGTGCCAGATACCACTCCTTGACCTCTGACCAGCGCATGCGGCGCGGCGGATAACGCAGATCGGCCGGATAGTTCGTTTCGAACCATCCCCGCACCGCATGACGGAAATCCTCGTCCGGCAGCGAATTCCAGTCTCCATCGGCGGGATCGGCCACTTTGCGGGTGACCGTCTCCTCGGCCTCATCGG
This sequence comes from Pseudomonadota bacterium, assembly GCA_039800485.1. Classification (GTDB taxonomy): domain Bacteria; phylum Pseudomonadota; class Gammaproteobacteria; genus CAIKBL01. The sequence continues at coordinate 7,218 of JBDLQR010000479.1, read as the reverse complement.
CCGCAAGCGCGGCGATACGGCGGCTGTGCCAGGTTCCATTGCCGAGCGCCGTGCCGTAGACGAGTGCGCGATTGACGAAAGTACCCACATCGCACTCATCGGTGAAACCGATGCCGCCATGCAACTGGATCGAATCGCGGGTAATCGCGAAAGCGGCCTCGGTTGCGCGGTACTTGGCGCGATGAATCAGCAATGTGCGCTCACGCGGATCGGCATTGGAAACCACCGCCGCGATCGCTTCGCCCAGGCAGGCGGCAATCAACTGCCTCTGCAGATAGAGATTGGTCATGCGGTGTTGCAGTGCCTGGAAGGAGCCGATGACCTTGCCGAACTGCTGGCGGGTGTTGAGGTACTTCAAGGTGATTTCGAAGCAGGCCCAGGCCAGCCCGAGAAGATAGGCGGAAGCGAGCAGAGTGCCTTCTTCCTGCGCCTGACTGAGCGCTTCGGCCACGCCGTCGCCATGCGCAAGCAGTGCTTCAGCGGGCACTACTGCCCCTGCGAGTTCGAGGGTGCCCTGACTTGTGCCATCCGCCAGGGCATGCAGGGTGAGTGAAACGCCCGGGCCTGCGGGTTCCACCCAGAAGACCGCCGGCTTGCCTTCGAGCCGGGCATTCACCAGGAAACCCTGCGCCACATCCGCAAACGCAATGCATTGTTTGCGCCCGCTCAGTCGCCAACCCTCGGCACTGCGCTCAGCCAGGGTGCCCGTATCATCCACTGATGGATCGAAGGCCTGTTCCTGCCAGGCTGGCAGGGCGAAGCAAGTGCCAGCCGCGATGCCATCCAGCAGGCCATTCACCTTGTCACTGCTTGGCAGCATGGCGAGCATTCGGGCACTCATGCCGGCCACGGGGATCAGGGGTTCGGGCGCGGCGGCGCGCCCCAGCTCCTCCACCACCGCACACAGCGCAGCGACGCCAAGTTCAAGTCCACCGGCGCGCTCGGGGACCTGGATCGCCGTCCACCCCAGTTCAGCCATCTGCTGCCACAGCGCATGATCGAAACCGCCGTTGCGGCCACGCAAAGCACGCAAGCGGGACAGCGGCGCGTCCTTGTCACAGAAAGTGCGGGCGCTGGCTGCCAGCATGGCAATGTCGTCGGAATGAGCGATGCTTTCGGGTTTGTTCATGGGTTCATCTACTCGTTAGCGACCGCTCGCAAACGCGCGGCCAGGGTTGCAAGTTCATCCAGCACGGGCAGCACTTCGTCCGGCCCGCCGGAAGGTAAGCCAAAAATGAAATCGGTGTAGCCTTCTCGCAGGCGTTCCACGCCCTCGGCTTCCTCGCGCGGAGCATAGAAGAGCGCGAGTGTGATGTCCTCCGTGCGACGCCCGTACCGCCGACAGGCCTGCCCGAGTCGCTCCAGATTCCCCTCCCCGGCACGCCCCACGACAGGCATCCAGCCATCGCCGTACTCCGCCACGCGATCGGGGATGAAGCGGGAGTTTGAACCGAGCCAGATCGGCGGCCCGTGCGGTCGGTGGGGCTTGGGATAAGACCAGAGACGGTCGAAGGATACGTAATTGCCATGGAACTCCGGCGTCTCCTCACGCCAGACATGCCTCATGGCAAGGATACGTTCGCGCAGGATCGGCCAGCGTTCCTTGTAGGGAGTGCCGTGATTTTCCATCTCCTCCGCGTTCCAGCCCGCACCCACGCCGAGGATCACACGCCCGCCCGAGAAGTGATCCAGGGACGCAACCGTTTTGGCGAGCACCAGGGGATCGTGTTCCGTGACGAGGCAGATCCCGGTACCCAACGCGATACGTCGGGTGACCGCAGCCGCCATCGCCAAGGCGATGAACGGGTCGCAGGTCCGCTTGTAGGGTTCGGGGATCTCACCGTCGGGAAAAAAGGGCGAGCGGGCAGAGACCGGCATGTGGGTATGTTCCGGGAAAAACACCCCGTCCAGGCCGCGCGCTTCCACAGCGACAGCGAGATCGGCTGGCGCGATGGTCCTGTCGGTCGCGAACATGCACACATGTGCACGGAACATCCTGATCTCCGGATTGGGTAGCGTCCCGGTCGAGTTTACCCCAATCAACCGGGGGCGAATCGCATCACGGCGAAGCCGGCAACCCAGAGCGGAATGGCGCGATACATGTCCACCTGCGCCGTACAGTCGGGAACCCGGCTCATGGCCGCTGCCGTCGCGACCCAGCTGCGAATCTCATGTCCTCCGCATCCGCCCGCTCGCGAGATGTCCTCGTCCTTGAGGGCGGAGAGGGCCGCGAAATCTCCCCGCAGCAGCAAATCCAATATCCCGCTGTCCCATTCCGGATTCAGTGCGACCGCCGGGCTCTCGCCCGAGACCTGCTTGCGGCCCTCATCGATCACCTTGGCCTCGCGGGCCCGGCGGGCCTCGGCACTCAGTCGTCCGCCTTCGATGATTCGCTTACGCACCGCAGCGTCGGCCGTGACCAGGGACGGCATCGGCGGGTCGTGTGACAGACCGCCACTGCCGATGATCAGGACTCTCTCAGGCAGACCTGCCAGAAAATCGCCCACGGCCTCACCCAGCGCGATCACGCGCGCCATCGGCGGCCGGGGCGGCGCTGCACAGTTGATGAATATCGGCAACACAGGCGGAATGGCTGCTTCCCCGAACAGCATCTGCAAAGCCTGGGTGTGGCCATGATCGAGTTCCATCCGATAGGACACGGCCGCATCCACACCCCGTCTGTGCAGATATTCCACCAGCGATTCGGCGATCCCGGTCGCAACGGGCAGTTCGCCCAGCAGGGTGTTCCAGTCGCCCAGCGCCTCGGCGTGGGTGCCCACGCAGAAGCTCGGCATCAACCGGTAGAAGAAACCATTGAAGTGATCGGGTCCGAAAACCAGTACCAGCTGGGGCGCATAGTCGGCGACCCACGCGCGTGCACTCTCGAAAGTCTCCGCCACTTCACGGGCGGCCTCTGGCCCCGGATCGTGGAAGTCCTTCAACGGAGTATGCGAGGCGCAGAGGCCACGAATCGGCATCAGCTCATCCTTTCAGGAAACGCAGATGCAGAGCATTGAAGGTTTCAGGATCCTCGAACTGAGGCCAATGGCCACAGCCCTTCATCAAGGCAAACTCGGCGCTGGGAATCAGGCTCGCGAGGCGCTCCCCCACCTCCGCTGCCGCGGTCGGATCCTTGTCCGTCCAGAGCACCAGAGCAGGTACCGCGATCGCTCGCCATTCGGCATCCGTCAGGTTATTGCGTTGCCGAATCTCCGGTTCCTGCAGGCACAGGATATGGGGCATCGCCTCCAGCATGCCGGGCGCACGGTAGATCGCCTGGCGGCAGGCGATGAGATCGTCAGTGACCGTCGCCGGGTCTGCCATCAGCCACTCGAGGCGCGCCTTCACGGTGTCCCATTCCGGGTCGGTCACTGCAGCCATCGTGAGGGTCTTGATCCGCTGCATCACTGCCGGATTCATGGTGGCGCCCCCGGTGGTGTTCAATACCAGCCGCGCCACACGTTCCGGGTAAGTGAGCGCGAAGCGGGCGGCTACCCATCCGCCAAGGGATTCTCCGGAGAGATGCGCCCGCTCGAAACCACGTTCATCCATGAACGCCCGCAGGTGTTCGACGTAGACTTCAATCTCGTAGGGACGCGCAGGTTTGTCGGTGTAACCGTGACCGATCATGTCGATGGCCCAGGTATCGAAGTGGTCGCCGTGCGCAATGAGGTTACGCGAGTAGCATTCGGCATGTCCGCCTGTGCCATGCAGGAAGATCAATGGCGTCTGTCCCGCTTGTCCCGCATGCAGGTAGCGGGTGCGGATGCCGCCCGCCAGGACATAGCCTTGGCTGAACTCACCACCGCGCAGATCGCCCCAGAAGGTCGTACTCATACTGTCTCCATGAATCGGTCGAGTTGTTCCGTGTAGAACTGCTTGCGTCCGTACTCGCGCTGAATGCCCGCGAGCAGTGCGCCGCGCTCTCCTGCGTAGTTCATTTCATAGAGCTCGTGCCGTGAGCCGAATTCGCTGCCACAGACATCCCATGCCAGTTTGAAGAGACGCGCCTTCGCCTCGCCGGAGGTACCGGCGCCGCGCAGGGATTGTTCGAGCTCAAAACCGATGGGTGAGGAGAATTCGGAAAGACTGACGGGCAACTGGATGAGACCGCCTCCGCCGACCTTGCGGAGCATGTTCACCAGCTTGGGATAGAAGACCGGGCCGAGTGCCCGTCCCGCCTGCAGCGCGAAGAGATCAGGGTAGATGACATTGTTTTCGGGATCGACGGTCGCTTGTTCTTCGGCCGAACGCGTGGTGCTGCGGATAACCTCCAAGCAAGCGACCGCCTCTCCCAACATCTCCATCATATCGCTCTTTTGCGCATAACCGGAAACTTCCGTCATCCGATTGATGAGTGCGTAGAGGAAACCCATCTTGGCTTCCAGTCGGGCATTGGTCTGGTGTGCCGTGAACTCGCGCATTCTCGTGTCGCGATACATGCGATTGAGGAAGCGGATGTCTTCATGCAGGAACACCCGGTCCCAGGGCACCAGCACGTGGTCAAAGATCACCGTCGCATCCAGTTCATCGAACTGCGAAGACAGCGGATGATCGGCGCGCAGGCCTTGGGTGGCTGCAAAAGAGGGCCGGCAGAGCGTCTTCAGGCCCTTGGTGTTCATGGGGATCGCGAACACATTCGCATAGGCCTCTTCGCCTGGCTGGAAGGTTGGCGGAAACGGCCAGACCAGAATCTCATCGGCGTAGGGCGCGGCGGTAGCGATGCGTTTCACGCCATGGACCACGAGGCCCTCACTGTTCCGTTCAATCACACGCAGCGGAATATCCGGGTCGTCCTGTTGATGGCGGGCCTTGCCCTTGTCGAGCTGGGGATCAAGCAAGGCGTGGGTCAGGAAGAGGTCCTTGCGGGCAACATGCCGGTAATACGCCGTCACGGCCTCGGCGCGGGCGGGTGAGCACTCCGCGAAAAAGGATTCCTTGGCGGCCAGGGACATCATCATGACGTTCAGGAAATCGGGACTGCGGCCCATCATGCCGCAGGTAGCTCGCGCCCAGATGAGATAGGCCTCCCGCTTGGCCTTGAGCTGCTCACGCGTGCGGGGAATCTCGAAGGGCCGCGCAATCCGCTCACCGAGCGCCGGGCATTCCACAGTGAGAGTCTCGCGATGGGCAGGGTCATGCTGCAGATCGTAGAGCGCTGCCGTGGACCTGACCGCCGCCGCCATCGGGCCGAAGCGCGTGACGTCCTCCACGCGCTTGCCGTCATACCAGACCTCGCGGCCGTCATTCAGGCCTGCCAGATATTCCTGGCCCGTTCTCGTTGCCATGACAATCATTCCTTCATCGAAAAGTGCAGTGGCGCAGGAGTCTGCCGACTAATATATTAGTACGTCAATACCACCCCACGACCCGGGAGACTCGTTTGCCAAGACCCCGTTCAGCCGACAGGGCGACAGCGCCCTCGCGCCAGGCCTCGGTTCCTGCTGCGCGTGCCCGGGATGCGCATGCCTACCTGCTGCTCGAGCTTCTGGAGGGCGACTTGATGCCCGGTGACTGGCTGTCGGTCGTCGCAGTGGCGGACCATCTCGGCTGCAGCCGGGTGCCCGTGATGGAAGCCGTGAAGCAACTGGCCAGCGAGGGCTTTCTGACCATCGTGCCGCAGGTGGGATGCCAGGTGGTGCTGCCCGCTCCCGAGGAGGTTCACGATTTCTTCACGCTCTTCGCGGCCGTGGAGGGGTGTGTGACGCGTCTGGCTGCGGAGCGCCGGACGGAAGAGGATCTCGTCGGGTTCAGGCAGGTATGTCAGCGCGTGGATGGCATGCTGAAGAGGGCGGGCGGACCGACATCCCGTGATCCTGCCTATCGCCGGGCGAACCTGTTGTTCCACCAGGCGCTGCATCGCCTGGCGCGTGCACCCAGCGCCTGCGCGATCGCGGCGAATCTCTGGGATCGCAGCGATTTCTACATCAAGGCGGCTTTCGGATCCCTCTATTTCTCGCCTGCTGTGCAGCGGGCGCATGCCGCCATCCGGCGTGCCGTGGTGCAGGGAGATCCGGACGCAGCAGAAGCTGCGGTCGAGCGCCATCTCCGGACAGTCGGCACAGGCGTGAGTGCGCGACTGCGCGGCGCTTCGAAGACGAGTCTTTGAATCAGTGGTTCAGGGCAGACCCTTGCCCTGGAAGTTGAGAAAATCCGCCGCGGTCTCCCGGGGACGCTCCAGCATCGGGCAGTGACCCATGCAAGGCATGATGCGCAGTTCGGCGTTCGGCAGCATCGCCTTCAGCCTGGCCGCGCCGGACACATGCAGCAGGCGATCATCATCTCCCCACACGATGAGCGCAGGGATGGAAAGTCCCGGCAGGCGTTCATCCAGCAGTACCGGATTGACGAACAGTTCGCCGAAGATCTTTGCGCTGAACTCCCGCATCGCCATGGCACGCTTGCGCCACACTGCAGCGAAGCCCTCCGGCACGAAAGGTGGCTTCGTGAACAGCAGATGGACCAGGCGCTTGGCCTTGTCCTCAGAGTCCAGGATGAGCAGGTTGTCGCCACGGTTGATGAGTCGCAGCAACTCGCTCTCTTCAGCGTCAGCCACTCCCGCAGGCGCAAGCAGCCACAGGGACAGCACCTGCTCGGGTGTGCGCGCCGCATACATCGCCGCGAAGTAGCCTCCCATGGAATTGCCACCAAGATGGAAATGCGCGAGACCCAATGCTTGCGCAAATCCGGCGATGCGCTCGAGCTGCGCGTCGAGGTTGTAGGTGGCTGACTCCAGCCGACTGCTCTCGCCGAATCCGGGCAAATCCGGGGCGATGACGCGATAGCTGGGGGTCAGAAACCGCGCTATCTGGGTCCAGTGATCTTTTTCCGCCCCGAAACCGTGGAGCAGCAGCAGTGGCGCCCCATGACCGCCTTCGAGGTAGGCAATGCGGTGGTCGCCAACCTGGATCTCCTTGCGGGCAAGGCCGGACTGGCGGCGCTGCATACGCACTGCGAGGTCGAAAATACGGGCGGGAAACACTCGATAGGCCAGATAGGCGGCGCCCAGAACGAAGAGCAGTTTGAACATATGCCGGCTCCGGAATGAAAGACCCATCCGAGTATAGGTCGCACGCACGCCCCGCGGCGAGCGTGCATCGTCCGGCCGGTGTGGGCGTCAGCTCACGGGAATTTCAGGCAGCAGCAGGTGGGAGGCGTGCTCACCGGTGCAGAACACGTGCTGGACCACTGCTTCAAAGCGGACCGCCGTATGCGCCA
>JBDLQR010000478.1:0-3303 GCA_039800485.1 Pseudomonadota bacterium | reverse complement strand
AACCGCGCGGGCTGCATCTCGTGCTGCGGGTTTTCGGAATTTGTTTGCTGCCATAAGGGCTAGGCGATAAGCGGTCAGATCGAAAGCCCAGCGGCAGCCAGCTCGATCTTGATCGTCTCCCGCGCAGACTGCACCTCGGTATCGCGCAACAGCAGGAGATTTTCCCCTCGCTGGGCACCACACCAGCGGGTCGCAGGCAGGTGAGCGCCGGCCAGATCGAGCGGCTCGGGTGTTCTACCGAAACGCAGGCCAGCAGCGGCTTCATGCCCACGGATAAGGCTCGACAGCGCACGCATACGCAGGGCCTCAGCCCTCAGCGTGTCGGCGGCTTTCCGGTATCGCACAGCGGACTCACCTTGAAGGCCTACCAGCGCCTCGATGGTCGCGCTCGCGGATCCTTTGCGGGCTTCACACAGGCGAACCATGGCGGCCTCGATCCTGATCTTTGCAGCTTTATTAAGGTCAGCCTTGCCTGCGACTTTGACGTAACACAGCCGGGCATCGTCCAGAGTTTGTTCTGCGGCCTCCAGTGGATCGGAGGGGACTTCTCCCAGCTGAACGGACAGGGCAACAGCGTCTCTGGCCTTGGTGGCATCCAGAATCGCCTGCGCGGCTTCCTCAACGATCGCTGATTCCGGGATCGTTTCCAGTCTGGCGATTTCATCTTCAATCTTTTTTCGAAATTCTTTGGCCTCAACGGCTGCGGCAATTTTTCGGGTCATGTTTAACTCCTCGTTGGTGATTCCAATGCCGACAGTGACGGAGAGTGACGGGCTTTCCATTTCAGACGTATGTGTGTGCGCGCGTGTACGTCGATAAGTGAAAGTCCGGCACTGTGCGTCACTGCCAGTGCCTATCGCGCAGGTGGAGCCCTCGGTGCATGCGGATTCCATTGCTCCTCGCCCTCAGGAATCCAGCTGCCTCTAAGCGGTCTCCGAAGCTCCGCTGTGTGCCGACGGGCTCAGAGGTCTTGTCGGCCCAAGCCTTCCAACTGGCGAACAACGCCCCCGGCAGCTCCCAGCCGTTCGCGGCACGCTCGCAGGAGTCCTCGAACCACTGCCCAAAGGCGTCTTGCGCCTCAAAATAGTCCTCGGTTGCCTCAAGCACACGAGCGGGCGGCCTTAGTCCGCCGTCCTGCCAGTGAAGGCAGCCCTCGATCATCCACTCAAGGATCCCGGCTGCTTCGGTCATCAGCACCTGCGACAGCATCGGATCTCGTTTGCTGGGAGGGACCGTCACGGTGAATGGAATCAGGTGCAGGCGGCGGCGTATGGCCTCGTCCACCGTTTTGAGCACCGGCCGGTGATTTCCTGCGATGGCGAGCTTGAACTGAGGCTTAAACGTGAAGAAATCGCCCCGCATCCATCTGGCCGAAATCAGATCTCCGCCGGTCAAGGACTTGATTTTCGATTCTGCCCACGCGCGGCCCTGCTCGGTCTCCTGTGCAGTGACAAGCCGCGCCCCTTGGAGCATCGCCAGCTCTGTTGGATGCCTATCCCCGCGTGATTCCGTGAAAGCCTCGATGGGCGCAACGGTGGCGTATCCGCCCATCACGGCGGCGAGGATGCCCAGCAGTACACCCTTGCCATTTCCGCCGCTGCCGTGAAAGAAGAACAGCACGTGCTCGCAGGTCGAGCCGGTGAGCGCGTAGCCCGCGAACCGCTGCAGGTAAGCCGCAAGCTGATCATCCCCGTCGGTGACTTGCTTTAGGAACTCATGCCACCTTGAGCACGGTCCGCCAACCCTCGCGGGGCTGATTTTGCTCATGAGTGCTCGCGGGTTGTGTGGGCGCACTGTTCCCGTGCGAAGGTCCACGATGCCGCCCCCCGTGTTCAGCAGGAGAGGGTCGCTGTCGAACGCCTCCGGCAGGGTGGCGCACCGTCGATCAGATCTAGCGAGCTCCTCCACCGCGGCGACGGTGACGGCGCTACCGAGCCTCCGCTGGGACTTGGAATCGGACTTGTCACGCAGGAAGGCGCGTATGCGGTCGAAGATCCGGAGCGTACGCTCCTCGCCCCAGCATTTGCCGTCCCACTCGTACCACTTGCTCGAAACGAATCGAAAGACGCTTGCGGGATCTTCTTCGGCATCCTCCCAAGCCCCAAGCGTTAGCGCGTCGATGAACTGCTCCGCGAGGATGTCCTCCGTCAGCTCGCCGTCCATCGCGTCGATAGCGGCTTTCCAAGCCTTTGAGCGCCGCTCCAGCGGCATCATCGCAGCTGTCATGCGCTGAGCATCCACGCTGGCGGGCGCCCTGCAGAGGCTGGTCGGCATCTCACGCGGCGTCGAATCCCGGCCAGCATTAGCTTGCATGTGACCATCGCGGCCACCTCGTGCAGATTGCCGCGCCCGACTACGCGGCGCAGCTCTGGCTCTGGGACTGGATCTCGTGCTTCGCGTAGCGCACCAAAGAGCCGCGCCTGAGGTTCGGTGAATCTTGGCCGGATCATGGCGCGGCACCCGCCATCACCTCACCGGCAGATCCCGAAGCCCCGGGCAGCTCAGTGATGACGGGTGTCGCTAATCTCCAAACTCCGCGACCTTGCCGATCTGGATAGCGCACGAAGCCAACCCTGCGGCAGTCACCGGCGCGCTCAAGCTGAGCATTCAGCCATGAGGCAACCGCCGGCACGTTGGCTGCGCCGGTCAGCCGGCGAACCTCCGCGCTGGCGAGTGGGCCTCGATCCATGAGCGCCCCGAACATGGCCGCTGGCTGCCCACTTAGCCCGAGAGCGGCGGCCTCCAAGCGTCCGTGACTGTCCAGCCCCAACCTGTCGAGAAGTCGTCCGATTGCATTGTCCATGAAACCCCCGAGCACCTTGATTTAACCGGCAGAGTCGGAAATTTCGATCAGGCGGGTAAGCTGTAACTAGTATCGACCCGAAATTATTTTTGCGGCGGCCGGCAGGCGGTGGGCAACGGCCGCAGGCAGTTGTCTACGGCCGAAAGCCGACAACTACAGGATTCTTCTATAGGTACTACAGGTCTTTAATAAAGAGCGGCGCGACCGTTTATGCGTGAAAGCGCGACCGTTTATCCAGAGCTTGCTCCTCGCCAACCCGAAAAGGCATGAAATCTGCCTAACCATCTCTGGTCCCGTGCCCACGCACACACCTCACCAGAATGGAAATTCCCATTGATGGGGACCAGCGCACCGAGTGCTTCTACGGCGTATTTCATTCGGTTCCGGACCATGGAACGGGTAGCCCGACGCTCGCCATCGGGCGCAATCAATGCGGCGATAATGCGCACAGACTCTGCCTGAGTTAGTAATTCGCTAGGATCAATCAATGAAGGATCACG
>JBDLQR010000477.1:0-5928 GCA_039800485.1 Pseudomonadota bacterium | reverse complement strand
GCTGCGCCCAGCTCCTCGGCGCTACGCGTGCCGTCCCTGCTCGAGAGACGGTGGCCTGCCACGGCGGGCAGTACAGCCTGCAGATCTTCTGGCAAGCAGTGCTTGCGTCCCTCCAGCAGTGCCCAGGCGCGGGTGGCACGCAACAGCGCAAGCCCGGCGCGCGGCGAGAGTCCGCAGCTGTACTCGGACGATCGACGGGTGTGTGTGAGCACTGCCTGCAGGTAATCGAGCAGCGCATCCGACACATGGACTTCACCCACCGCGGCCTGCAACGCAACGAAGCGCTCGGCATCCAGCATGGGTGGCAGCGAATCGATCATGCCGCGGCGCTCCTCACCCCGCAGCAGCTCGCGTTCGGCCTCTGGCGCGGGATATCCGAGCGACAGGCGCATGAGAAAGCGATCGAGCTGGGATTCGGGCAGCGGATAAGTGCCAATCTGCTCACGCGGGTTCTGGGTGGCGATCACGAAGAACGGCCGCAGCAGTGCATGGGTGCTGCCCTCAAGGGTAACTTGACCCTCCTGCATGGCTTCCAGCAGTGCACTCTGCGCTCTGGGCGTGGCCCGATTGATTTCATCGGCCAGCAACACCTGCGTGAAGATGGGTCCCCGTTGCAGGGTGAAAGCGTTCGTCTCCCGGTGGTAGATGGAAACACCGAGAATGTCCGAAGGCAGCATGTCGCTCGTGAACTGCAGACGCTGGAATTGCAGGCCGGAGAGTCTCGCCAATGCATGCGCAAGTGTGGTCTTGCCCACGCCGGGCAGATCTTCCAGCAGCAGGTGACCGCCGGCGAGCAGGCAGGTCACGGATAGCCGTGTCACTGCCGGCTTGCCGAGAATCACGGCATCCAGCGTGCGTAGCAGTCCTTGCAGGGTGTCATGCATCGCTCATTCTCCCGCGATGGTCATCTCTTCCAGCAGCACGGAGCCGATGCGGGTAGAGCCGCGGGTTTCCTCGTCGCTGCCCACCGCGACTATCCCGCGCAGCATCTCGCGCAGATTGCCGGCGATGGTGATTTCCTCGACCGGATAGGCCAGCGTGCCACCTTCTACCCAGAAGCCACTCGCGCCCCGCGAATAATCGCCGGTGAGCAGATTGGTACCATGGCCCATGAGGTCGGTCACCAGCAGTCCGCGTCCCATCCGGCGCAGCAGCGCCTGCAGATCTTCACCCTGGTTGCCGACCAGCAGGTTGTGCGGGCCGCCGGCATTGCCGGTCGGCGTGAGGCCCAGCCGACGCGCGCTGTAGCCATCCAGAAAGTAACCGGTGAGTACGCCGGCATCGATCACCCGTCGCCGATGCGTGGCGCCGCCCTCGGCGTCGAAGGGCGCACTGCCGAGGCCTTGCGGCAGGAAAGGGTCCTCCTCGATGGTGAGGAACGCAGGCATCACCTGCGTGCCGGCTGCATCACGCAGGAAAGAAGCCTCCCGATACAGATTGCCACCGGAACTTGCCGCGACCAGCGAACCGACGAGACCAGTGGCAAGACGGGCTTCGAAAATCACGGGTGCGCGGCGCGTGGTGAGCTTGCGCGCCCCCAGCTTGGCCACCGCGCGTGCGGCCGCAAGCCGGCCCACGGTCTCCGGGGACTCCAGGGCGCTTGCGCGGCGCGCAGAGCTGAACCAGTACCCGCGCTGCATGGCCCCGTCTCGCGCGCCCACCACGATGCAATTCAAGCCGTGCCGCGTTCCCGCATAAGCCCCTGCAAAGCCGTGGCTGTTGGCATAGGCATGCACGCCGCGGTAGTGGCTGACACCCGCCTCATCCACCTGGCTGACCTCACGCTCTGCGGCCTGCGCAGCCTCGGCGGCGCGCAGAGCGAGCGCGATGGCATCTTCCGCTGAAATTTCCCATGGATGATCCAGATCGAGATCCGGGATGGTCTGTGCAAGATAGCGGGGCTCGAGCAGCCCGGACCATTTGTCGGGCTCCGCATTGCGGGCAATGTCCGCTGCTGCAGCGACTGTTTCGGCGAGCGACTGGGGACTGAAATCCTTGGAAGTGGCGCTCCCCTTGCGCTGGCCGTCGTAGACCGTCACGTGCACGGCCTTGTCCTGGTGATATTCGAGTGTTTCCACCTCGCCTGCCCGCACCGTGACGGAGAGTCCCTCTCCGGCATTGACGGAGACCGCAGCTTCCAGGCCTTTTTGACGCGCGATCTGAACCACGCTGTGGGCAACATCGGTGGCGTAGTCCGGGCTCAGGGAGGTTGGCGACACGAGCGCAAGGTCCTTGCGGGGTGGAGGTCGGTGCATTGTAGCGGATTCGTACTGGAGCGCCCGTAGTGCCCGGTCATCCTGCTAAAATCGCTGCATGTCGAACACCCTCGCGCGCTTGAACGAAGCGCAACTTCAGGCCGTTACCACGCCCGCCCGCCAGACACTGGTGCTGGCCGGTGCCGGCAGCGGCAAGACCCGCGTCCTCGTGCACCGTGTGGCCTGGTGTCTGGAACAGGGGCTCGCCGCGCCCTCCGGTGTGCTGTGCGTGACTTTCACCAACAAGGCTGCGGCAGAAATGCGCGGCCGCATCGAGTCGCTGATCAACCGTCCGCTGGGCGGTATGTGGGTGGGTACCTTCCACGGCATCGCCCATCGTCTGCTGCGCTCACACTGGCGCGAAGCCGGCCTGCCTGAGCAGTTCCAGATCATGGATGCCGAAGACCAGCAGAAGATGCTCAAAAGAGTCATTCGCGGCATGAACCTGGATGAGGATCAGTGGCCGCCTCGCGAGGTACAGTGGTTCATCAACGGCCGCAAGGACGAAGGCCTGCGCCCTGCCGATCTCAGCGACGACAATGATGCGGGCCTGCGCACGTTCATCGACATCTATCGCAACTATGAAGAAGCCTGCGCGCGTTCCGGTCTGGTCGATTTCGGCGAACTGCTGCTGCGGGCCTATGAACTGTGGCGGGACAACGAAACGCTCCTGCGTCACTATCGCGAGCGTTTCTTCCACGTGCTGGTGGACGAATTCCAGGACACCAACGCCCTGCAATACCGCTGGCTGAAGCTGCTGGTGGCGGACCAGGCCAACTTCTTCGTGGTAGGGGATGACGACCAGTCCATCTACAGTTGGCGCGGCGCACAGGTGGAAAACATGCAGCGCTTTCGCCGCGACTACCCTGAGCACAACCTCGTGCGCCTGGAGCAGAACTACCGCTCCACCGGCAATATCCTGGATGCCGCCAATGCACTCATCGCTTGGAACAGTGGCCGTCTCGGCAAGAAGCTCTGGACGGATGGCGCGCGTGGTGATCCCATCCGCATCTACGCCGCGTTCAATGATGTAGAGGAAGCACGTTACTGTGTGGACAGCATCCGGCGGCTGCATGAAGAGGGCGATCGCTACAGCGAAACCGCCATGCTTTACCGCACCAGCGCGCAGTCCCGCGTACTGGAAGACGCCCTGCGCCAGGCAGATGTGCCCTATCGCGTCTATGGGGGCTTCAAGTTCTATGAGCGCGCAGAAATCAAGGATGCGCTCGCATATCTGCGGCTGGCCAATTTTCATGACGCGGATCCGGCCTTCGAGCGCATCATCAACCTGCCGGTGCGCGGCATCGGTAACCGCACGGTCGATGACATCCGTAACTGTGCGAGGCTGGATCGCATCAGCCTGTGGGAAGCGGCAAAGAAACTGGTAAACAATCGTGAGCTGGGCGCCCGCGCGGTCACCGCAGTGGGCCAGTTCCTTCAGCTCATCGACACCATCACCCAGCAGATCGAGGGCTTGCCGCTGGAGGCAGTGTTGGAAACGGTGATCTCGCTGAGCGGCTTGCCGGATCACTATCGCAAGGAAAAAGGCGACCGGGGACTCGACCGTATCGAGAACCTGGAAGAACTGGTCACGGCTGCACGGGACTTCGAGCCCGACGAGAATGATGCCGAGCTGCCGCTGGTCGCCGCTTTCCTGAGCCATGCAGCACTGGAGGCCGGCGAGGGTCAGGGCGGTCAGTTCGACGATTGCGTTCAGCTCATGACCCTGCATGCGGCCAAGGGTCTGGAGTTTTCCAATGTCTTCCTGGTGGGGCTGGAAGAAGGCCTGTTTCCCCATCAGCGTTCCAGCACCGATCCCAGCCAACTCGAGGAAGAGCGGCGCCTGTGCTATGTGGGGCTCACCCGCGCACGCAAGCGGCTGACCTTGTCGCATGCCGAATCACGCCGTCTGCATGGCGCGGATTTCTACCCCCAGCCCTCGCGCTTTCTGCGCGAGATACCGCGGGAACTGCTGGAAGAGGTGCGCATGGGCGGATCCGGCCTTTCCTCGATTGCATCACGCGAGGAGTCTGGCGAATCAGGTTTGCATCTCGGGCAACGAGTAGTGCATCGCACTTTCGGTGAAGGTGTGGTCCTGCACATGGAAGGCCGCGGCGCGCATACGCGAGTGCAGGTCAATTTCGCCGGCGGTGGGGTAAAGTGGCTGGTGGCGGCTTACGCCAACCTGGAAGCTCTGTCCTGAATGATCTCCCGGGTGATGACGGAAAAAGTCGACGCCCGATTAAATTTACGAACTGGCAGGAGCAATGCCCCATGACGAAACGCCTTACCGCGCAAACCATACAGCCGTTTTTCTTCCTGACCCTCGCCCTGGCCAGCACCGGAGCTTCGGCTGAGGCCCCCTCCCTGGCGGGACCAAGTTTCGGCATTCATGGCGGTTATGGCCTGTCCGATGTCCTGGATCTTCGCACCCGTGCCGTGCCGACAGCCGTGTTCAAGGATCTGCAGGGCGCCAATGAGCACGTCAGGACCGATGATGCTTACGACCTCGAGGGTGGTCTGGTGGGTGCTCAGGGCCAGTATCTGTTCAGGGCCGGTACCTGGCTGTGGGGCGGTGAGCTTGCATGGAGTTACACAGATCTCACTGAGACCGTGTACGACGATGTGGCCTGTGCCAATGCCAACCTCTGCGCGACGGATGATCAGTTCGAGTCAGAGCTCTCTTCCGTGATCCTGCTGTCGGGCATGGCGGGTCGCATGTGGGGACGGCACTTCCTGCACGTCAAAGGGGGCCTCGCCCTCGGTGACTACGAGCTTTCAATCCGGGACGACAACCTCAATACGCTCGGTCAGCAGAGCAGCGGTTTGAATACCGGCGGCAGCAACGACAGCCAATGGCTCACCGGTTTTTCCGTGGGCGTGGGCGACAGGGTGAGTCTGGATCAACATCTGAGCATCGGTATCGGCTACCAGTTCGTGCATTTTGGCGATGCAGATCTGGATACACGAGGTTCCGGTTTCTGCCATCCCACGACCACCAGCCCTCTCTGCACCGGACGACTCGGCCAGACTGTGGCAGGGGATTACCCCTTGTCCCTCGACACTACGGACGTTCACCTCTTCAAGGCTGAGATCCATTATCGGTTCTGAAAGCGCGAACAAGCTTGCCCGCGCCGGGACTTTGGACGGGGCGGGCCACGCTTGTCACGCCCGGGACTGAATGGCGCAATCGGATAAAGGCATGGCGCAAATCGCTGGTGGATGGCGGGCGGTCGCCGCTTAGTCTGGGGGCCACACACGAGGAAAACCCCCATGCCAAAGACCCTGCTCATTACCGGTGCCTCAAGCGGTATCGGCAAAGCCACCGCCCGTCATTTCCATGCCAAAGGCTGGAATGTCATCGCCACCATGCGCAAGCCCGATCAGGAAGCTGAGCTCAACCAGCTCCCGGGCGTGCTCGTCACCCGCCTCGATGTTCAGGACACCGATTCCATTGCCAAGGCCGTTCAGGCGGGCGTCGAGCGGTTTGGACGCATCGATGTGCTGGTCAACAACGCAGGCTACGGTGCCTATGGTCCGCTTGAGGCCACACCACTCGCCCGCATCCGTAACCAGTTTGATGTGAACGTGATCGGTCTGTTCGCTACAACTCAGGCGCTGCTCCCGCATTTCAGGCGCCAGAAGGAAGGCGTCATCGTCAACATCTCCTCCG
>JBDLQR010000476.1:0-3060 GCA_039800485.1 Pseudomonadota bacterium | reverse complement strand
CACGCTTTCGCGGTAGAAAGGCGCCTTGAGGCCAAAACCACCGCCCATGTCACGCGGCGCGATCACGCGCACTTTCTCTGCCGGAATATCGAGAATATCGGCAAAGGCCAGGCGATCGATGTGCGGGCGCTGGGTGGTGTTGTAGACGGTCAACCCGTCGGACGCCGACCATTCGGCCAGCACGCCGCGAGTTTCCATCGGCGTAGTGCCGGTGCGATGCACACGGAAGCGCTCTTTCACCACCACATCCGCCGACTGGAAGATTCTCTCCACCTCGGCTGCGTTCTTTGCGCGATCCTCGTCCGTGGCTCCGCCGGTGAACGTCATCTCGAACATGAGGTTGTCAGTCTCTTCATCGTGCACCCGCGGCGAGTCTGCGGCGAGCGCAGCCTCAGGGTCGAGGACGACCGGCAACTCCTCGTAATCCCCCACCACGAGCTCGGCAGCATCCACTGCCTGGTACTTGTCGCGCGCGATCACCATCGCCACGGGGTCGCCGTGGAACTTGACCTTGTCCACCGCAAGCCCGTAGTAGGTCGGATACTTCGCAGGGAGATTGGGCAGCAGCACGGGCTGCCGGAGTGAACGGCAGTGGGTCTTCATTTCCTCGCCGGTGATCACGGCGACCACGCCCGGAGCCTCGAGCGCGGCGGACACATCGACGCTCACGAGTCGTGCATGCGCGTAGTCGCTGCGCACGAACACGGCATGCAGCATGCCGGGCAGGACGATATCCGCCACATACTTGCCTTGGCCGGTAATCAGTCGCAGATCTTCCTTGCGGGGCAGGCGTGTGCCCATCCAGGACTTCTGGTTGTCGGGATTCGCAGACATCAGCCACCCCTCCGCATCTGTGCCGCAGCCGCACGTACCGCGTCCACGATGTGCACATACCCCGTGCACCGGCACAGGTTGCCAACCAGGCCGCGACGGATTTCCTCATCCGTCGGATCGGGATTCTTCTCCAGGAACTCACTCATGTTCATGAGGATGCCCGGCGTACAGAATCCGCATTGCAGGCCGTGATGCGCCTTGAATGCCTGCTGCAGCGGGGTGAGTTCCGTGCCGCGCGCCAGGCCTTCCACGGTCGTGACGGCATGACCATCCGCCTGCACCGCAAGCATCATGCAACTCTTGATGGCCTCACCATCGAGCTGCACCGTGCAGGCACCGCACACGCCCTCGTAAGTGCAGGAGACATGGGTGCCGGTGAGGCCGCATTTCTCGCGGATGAAATCCACGAGCAGCATGCGTTCCGGCACGGTCTCCTCATAACGCTCGCCATTGATGGTGACTCGTATCGTCTTCATGCCTCTCCCCTCGCCCGCGCAAATGCTGTAGCCGCCACCTCTTGGCCGAGGGTGCGGATGAGTTGTTGACGGTAGTTCGCGTCTGCCCATTTGTCGGTGTGACATTCGACGGCGTCCACCACTGCCTCCAGGGCACTTGCCACGGACTCACGGGAGCCATCACTGCCGAGAAGTGCCTTCTCTCCGGCCTGAACACGTTGCGCACCCGCCGGGAGCCCCGACAGGGACATCCGGACAGCACTGCAGCGACCAGCCGTATCCAGACTGACTTTCATGCAGACCCCGACGACCGGTAGCGCGTCCGTGACGAGTCCCCATTTCCGGTAGGCGCTGCCGGTGCGCGGTGCATCGTCGAAAACGAGGTGCGTCAACACCTCCTGGTCACTGCGCGCAGTTTCGAGCGGCCCGAGGAAGAAGTCGTCGGCGATCACGACACGGGTCTTGCCCTGCGAATCCAGCAGATGAAAGGCAGCGCCCAGCCCCAGGGTGACGGCCGGCATGCAGGAGGCGACATAATTCCAGCAACAACTGCCGCCGATCGTGCCGCGGTTGCGGACCTGTCGATCGCCCACATGCTGTGCTGCATCACCAAGAGCGGCATTCGCGCCCCTGATCTCACCCGCACCCGCAATCTCGACATAGCGGGTCATTGCACCGATGCGCAGACTCTCGCCGGCAGTGATGCCCTTCAGCTCGGTAATGGCCTGCAGATCCACCACGCAACGCGGGCGTACCATGCGCGACTTCATCGCCTGCATCACACTCTGCCCACCGGCCATGAAGATGGCGTCTCCGGGTTCATACCCGCGCAGGATGGCCACAGCCTCCTGCAGGCTCGCCGGCCGTTGATAGTCCTCGATTATCGCTGGATACATGTCTCCCCCTGGACCGCCGACACTCCTGCGGCTTTACCGTCGGCGTGTGCTGCCATTCGCTTGTTTTCATTCCCGCGGTGAGAACTCCGATCACACCGCCCGATCAAGGATCAACCACCGCGCTGAAAGGTGGGTCCATGACGAAGCTACCACTACTGATGCCGCCTCTGCCATCAGACACCCATCGCGGTATCGCGATGGGTGCGTGTACTGTCCAGACATTCAGCTGCAAGGGCTTTTATTTATCAGTTGATAACCAGTTGTTCGACATATGTTCCGTGACCGAACGCCGTTCGCGCGTCCTGGACAGATAACTGGACCCGGATCTTGTGTTTAATTTATCAGACGCTCATTATTTCTCAAGAAACCTGTCGATGCCGCCCATGCTGCATCGCATCTGAAACCCCAAGCCAAACACAGCTGGAGGAGCCGTTCTGATGATCACCTCACTGAAGGTCGGCCGGGCCGCGGCCGCGCAGCGCGAAAGCGACGCCAATGTCAGGATCAAGGTGGAACAGATGCTGGCGGACATCGAAGTTCGGGGAGAGGCTGCCGTGCGCCAGTACTCCTCGGAACTGGACGGTTGGTCGCCTGCATCCTTCCGCTTGAGCGAACAGGAGATAGAGGCCTGTCTGTCAGCCTTGCCCGGACAGACCCTGGACGACATCCGTTACGCGCAGGCGCAGATCCGTCGTTTTGCGCAGGTCCAGCGCCTGTCCATGCGCGACGTCGAGGTCGAGACCATTCCGGGCGTGGTGCTCGGTCACAGGAACATTCCGGTCAACTCGGTGGGTTGCTACGTCCCGGGCGGAAAATATCCGATGGTGGCCTCGGCACACATGAGCGTGCTTACGGCGAAGGTCGCAGGGGTGAAG
>JBDLQR010000475.1:0-3474 GCA_039800485.1 Pseudomonadota bacterium | reverse complement strand
CCTTGACCAGGGAGATCGGCTCGCTGCGCAGAATGGTCAAACCCTGCAGACGCTGATTGATGTCGTCACTGTCGTCCTCATTGAGCACCCACTGCGCATCCAGGGACACGGGTGGAGCTGCCCCTGCCGACGTGATCAAGAGCGCTGACAGGAGCAGGGCAAGCAGGAGGTACGATGGGCGCATGTAATTCATCCCCCGGGATGTGGACGCCGGACTCTACAACGCCTCGCTACGCATTCGCTACACTGCCCTGTACTGACCGATCACCAGCCCAGGACATCCGTGCATGAAAAGAGTCTCTCCCCAGGACGCCATTGCCGAGCTCCCGCGCAGCGGCAACCTCATCATGCCCGGCGGCAGTGCCGAACCTGTGGGGCTGTTCGAGGCCTTCGCCGAGGGCGTTGAGCGCTTTCGGGATCTGAACGTTTACTCCGGGTTCGGCTTCGGCAATTACGGTTACCTCAAGCGGGGCTTGGGCGAGCACTTCAGGCTCATGACCTGGCAAGCCTCCGGTGCCTTGCGGGCGCTCTTCAAGGAAAACGATCGGCGCAAGGTCGGCTTCGTGCCGATACGCCTTGCTGATCTCAACCGGGTAGTGAGCCGCGACGGTCCCATCGTGCCTGATGCGGTGATCGTGCAAACCACGCCACCTCTGCCGGATGGCACGGTCAGCCTGGGCGTCTCCGTGGGCGGTAACCTGGATTTCGTGCGGGATGCGCGGCTCGTGATCGCGGAATTCAACAACAACATGCCGGTCACCGCCGGTGAGAGCCGCATCCCCCTGTCGCGTATCGACTTCGCAACCGAAGCCGCCACACCGCTGGCACACTACGGCACGCCTCCCGCCAAGGCACGTGATCAGGCGATTGTCGAGCATGTGATGGCGCTGATACCGGAGGATGCCTGGGTACAGCTCGGTATCGGTGCGGTGCCTGATCGGGTGCTCGCGCAACTGGCTGGAATTCGCGGCACGAACCTTTTCTCCGGACTCCTCACCGGCGGTCTGCGCCAGTACCTTGCAGAGGTGCGCCATGATCCCAGCATCACGGTAGGTGAACTCGCAGGCGATCAGGCCTTCTTCGATTTCTGCGGCACCGATGACCGCATCCGCATGGCGCCGCTCAGGGTCACGCACAACGTGGCGAGTCTGGCTGCCCTGCCGCGCTTTGTTTCGATCAACTCCGCCATCGAAATCGACCTCCAGGGTCAGAGCAACGGGGAAACCCTGGGCAGCACACCCATCAGCGGGGTGGGCGGCAGCATGGATTACGTCGAAGCTGCAGCGCAGAGCGCGGGTGGCCTCTCGATCATCGCGATGCCTGCCACCACCGAAGATGGCCGACATTCAAAGATAGTGGCACGGCTCGCGGTGGGTGCCCCGGTGACCACGCCCCGTTTTGCGGTGGACTGCGTGGTCACAGAGTTCGGCGTGGCCCATCTCAAGGGGCGCGACCTGTGGGCCCGGGCTGACGCGCTGATCGCCATCGCCCATCCCGATTTCAGGGATGAACTCGCCAATTCACTTTCCTGAGGGGCTCCCCATGATCAAGCTCATCACTGTCTTCAAGCGCCGCAGCGGTCTCGATCTCGAGGCCTTCGAACGCTACTGGATAGACCGTCACGCGCCGCTGGTTGCGCGTCTCCCCGGCCTGCGGCGGTATGTGCAGTCGCAGACCATCGCGGGCGGATACCGACGCGGGGAGCCGGCCATCGATGGCTGCGAGGAACTGTGGTTCGATGACCTTCAGGCCCTGCACTTGTTGCAGGAGACGCCGGAACTTGCAGCCGTGCGGGAGGACGAGGGGGCCCTCATGCAACCCGCCACTCGCCGTGAGATCGTGACCGAGGATGTGCTGATCAAGGACGGCCCCATGCCCGCGTCCGGCGTCAAGAACATCGAACTCGTTCTACGCTTGCCGAACATGGCACCGGAACCCTTCCACCGGTACTGGATTGAACACCATGGTCCCTTGGGCGCCTCCATCCCGCAGGTGCTGCGCTATGTGCAAAGCCACACCTTGCTGGAGCAATACCGGGCGGGGCACGTGCCTTCACTCGATGGACTGGCGCTCACCTGGTTTGAGAATACAGAGGCGATGCGGGCCGCGGCGCTGACGTCGCAATACGCCGAGACCCGTGCAGACGAGGCCAATTTCGTGACTGAACCGCTGGATTTCGTGATCACCCGCGAACGCGTGCTGGTCGGCTGAGTGGGGAAGGCAACACTCCCGGCACAAGTGCTGCACGCAGTGCTCGACTGCATGCCCGTGGCACGCCTCGCGCTGCGTGATTTGCACGATGCTCCGGAAGCGCTGCCGATTGTGTTTGCGCGTGTGGACGAGGTTCTGTGGTCGCCGGTAGATGGCAAACCCAAGGGCCGCGCGGGCGATCTCGGTCGACTGGCGCGTCTGCAGCGCTCACCAGAGGTGATGTTGCTGCTCGATCACTATGCGGATGACTGGCGCGAGTTGTGGTGGATACGGCTGCGGGCAACAGCAAAAGTTGTCACCGGCCGGGACGCCGGATGGTCAGCCGCAGAAAACGCTCTGACCCGGAAGTATCCACAGTATCGCGAGGTGCCCTTGTTCAAGGATGAGCCGACGCTGCTCCGATTTGACTGGCGCAGCGTGGGCTGGTGGGGTAGCGACGGTCTTGCCAGCGTGGAACGCTGGCTCAGCAGTTACAGCTGAAGGCGGGTTTGTCCAAGGGGCTCGATGCCGGCGAGGACCGCCCCGCATGCCCTCACTGGGCGCAGGGCACTACCTTGCGGGCGGTGTCCTTGGCAAAGAGCTTCTGGCCATCCGGCGTCTTGCCGTCCTCGTGCCATTTCTCGGTGATCTCCAGGCAGAAGGAGCCTGCGTTCTCGAGCGTGGGCGCGAGATCAACCGGTTTCTCGCCACCGACCTGCAGGTTGGGGTTGGTCGTCGCGTAGCTGGGCGCGATGGTGTTGCCGGCACAGCCGCTGAGCAGGCTGGCGGTGGCAAGCACGGTGAGGGGAACTATCGCTGCAAACGGAAATCGTGACATCGGAACTCCTGAAGCTGGGGCCGTATGGGGCGGGGCGGATTCTAGGCACGTGATTTGTCCTCAGCAATGGCCCCCGCGCTGACCGTGTGCGCGGCACGGATGTCCGGAGCTGTGAACGGGATCAATTCCGCAAGGCCTCCAGCGTGCGCAGGCAGGGACGTACCGGATCATCGAGGCGCAGGGCCTGCACACAGACCTGGTTCGCGCCCGCCTCGAGGAGGGCATCAATGCGTTCCCGCAGGCTTGCGAGATCACCCCAGCGGAGCAAGTGGTCGATCAGGGCATCACTCCCGCCATATTCAAAGTCCTGGGGGCTGAAGCCGAGGCGGGTGAGTTGGTGGCGTCGCTCCGGCAGATCCAGTGCACCCGCGAAGACCTGTCGGCCGAGCTGGCGCGCACGCCGCGCGTCGTGCGTCAGGCATACACGTTGCACTGTGCAGAGCCAG
>JBDLQR010000474.1:0-5031 GCA_039800485.1 Pseudomonadota bacterium | reverse complement strand
TGTGGCCTGTCAAACCGCTGCCGAATGTCAGCGCAGTGGCTTACGACGAAGTTTTCATCAATCTGGATGATGTGGACTGGGGACCGCAGGCGGGCCTTGATCAGAACCGGGCTTTCATCGGCATGGGCTATGCGTTCAGCAAGGCGGTCAAGACAGAACTGGGCTATCTGAACCAGTACATCGACAGGCCCACCAATCCGGATCGCATGACCCACGGGCTTGCGATCAACCTTGTGGTGACCTTCCCGTGAGCGCTTGATTAGCGAACACGCGGCGCATCTTCAGCGCCAGTCATCCAGCACAAAAAGCCCCGGACGCGAATAGCCGGGGTCATCCGGACAATGCATGGCAACACCATGCACTGCCGGCCGGAAACCGCGCGTAATCAACGCAGCGTGGGCTTCACGCCGTGCCGTGTTGACGCCCGCCATCAAGGTTGGGGCGCCTACGGATGACGCGTAGGCGAAGCACGCATCCAGCAGCCGGTGGTGATTGCGGGCTGCGTGCTTGTCGCCGCGAACGGCACCGAATTTGATGAGGCAGGTGTTGTCGCCGGCTTCGCTGAGCGATCCATTATGGCAGACGGCAAAGGCGGCAAGACCCTCTTCATCTGCAACCAGGAGGGTGTCACCCAGACTGAGCGCACTCACCGTTTCGATCTCCGCCGACAGATCGAGGCCCGGGTATAGCGCCTCCGTAATCGTGCGGGCCGCGGTCAGCGCGGATGACCTTGCTTCTGTGCCCAACGAGCCAAAGCAGTCGAACGTTGCGGACGCATCCCTCGGCACATGCGCCGCGCTGACTACCGTGAGGAATCTCGGCATGAAGCCGAACTTCTGATACAGCGACACATGCTTGGCGCTCTCCGCAAAGGTGAAGAGCCCTGCGCACCGGGTGCCCCAGGTTTCGAACTGCGCGACAGTGGCTGTGAGCAAGGCTTTGGCAATGCCCCGATCCTGAATGTCCGGCGCAACTGTCAAAGGGCCGAAAAAGCCCACGCCGCCCCAACGGGTGATGAAGTTGGAGCCGACGAGTGCGCCATTCAGCGTTGCGCCAAGGGCCACCACATGAGGTGAGCGCCAGCGCCCGTATACATAATCCCGATCCGCAAAGAAGCGCTCCGGCTCAGGCGCTCCCAACCAGGTTCCGAAAGCCGTGCGAAAAATGCGGGCGGCTGCTTCCAGTTGCCCCTCTGCGAGAGGCGCAATCAGGGGAGTGTCAGCCGCGGGGGAATAATCTTTTTTCATCATCGGCTCCAGTGCTCACCGGATTATAGGCCGCAGACGGGAGAGCACAGCCTGCAGACCAAGGCTTGCCAGCACGCAGGTACAGGCGGTCGATCCAAGCACCCCGCCCCACCCGACCATCGTGCTTTGCAGGCGCAGCAGCACCACCCCGAACAGCGCAGCCGTCAAGGCAAGTGTGAGCGTGCTCTTCAGTCGGGCCGGCTGGGTCATGCCGACGAAGCTGCCGCCGTACCAGGCAGCCGTGAGCGAGCCTGCGAGCGTGCTCTCCAGACCAAACAGGATTGCGCCAACACAAGCCGTGGGCACTGCGCTCGCCGGCACTGCGAGCCATCGCCACCGCACCACAAACAAGCGGGTGCATACCGCAGACAGCGCTGCGAGCGGCACTGCCAACTCATGTCCGAGGTCAATGACCTGCATCGGCAGCGCCGGCGGATTGTTGCCGAGGATGGCTTCGCTGAGCAGCACCATCGTGGTCGCGGACATGAATCCCGCAAACCCTAGCCTGCCGCCAATACCGGACCACACGTCGGCCAGCGCAGATGAGACAACACCCGCCATCAGCCCAGCCAGCAGCACCCACGCAGCACCATGGAGAATGACCGCCGCGCTCGTGCCAGCGAAGACACCGACATAAAACGGCGCAAGCCAACCGGTGGCGCTCCGCACGCCGAGCAACGGCAGTGCCGCGCAGGCCGTACCTGCCAGAGCGCCCGCCAATGCAGGATGCAATCCGCCATGAGTCATGAGCCCATGACCAAGCGCAGCACCTGCAACGGCGGGCAGCGTCGCTGAAAGGGTCGCCGGTCTCAGCCTCATCGGCTCTTTCCACAGCGAGAACATGCCGATCAAGGCAAAGCCGAGCACCAGCGCATCCACGGCGACCAGCCAGCCCTCAAAGAAGTAGGCATCCGCGAAGAACGCAGAAAGTACCAAGGCAAGCAGCAAC
Source organism: Pseudomonadota bacterium (assembly GCA_039800485.1). GTDB lineage: Bacteria > Pseudomonadota > Gammaproteobacteria > CAIKBL01. The sequence goes on along the minus strand of JBDLQR010000474.1, from coordinate 2,835 downwards.
GTCACCGCGCGATTCACGGACAGCGTATGAGATTCGTCAGGGGATGGAGTCAGCACTGGTCGGACGCCACTCATTTAATTGGTGACAGTAACCCTATTTTCGGGAATCAGGTAACTGTCACCAATTTCGTGGCACCTATTTCGTGTGCGGTGCATCGAGGCGCATACTGTCCGGTATGAATCTCGGCCTGCTGTTCCTGGGTAACGAGCCGCTGTCCCTGCTGCGCGGGCTTGCGCCCCGCGCGGAGCGCTCGGGCTTCCACGGTCTCTACATGGTGGAGGCCTATCGCAGCGCATGGGCCCCTCTCGGCCTGCTGGCCAGCGTCACCGAACGTGTGCGGCTGGGTCCCTATGTGCTCAACGTCCATGCCCACAGCCCTTGGATCACCGGTCTGTCTGCGCTTGATTTCAATGAACTGTGCGGTGGCCGGCTTGAGCTTGGCATTGGTGCCGGCAACCGCCACTTGAATGCCCATTGCCTGGGCATCGAGCAGAGCAAGACGCTCACCCGCCTCACGGAAACCGTGAAGATTCTGCAGGGCATGTCGCGCTGCCAACCGGGGCAGAGCTTTTCCTTCGAGGGGCGCGTGGAGCGCATGAACTGGCGCGCCCTGCATCAGCCCTCGCCGTTCCCCGTCTTTGCGGCCGCGGTATTTCCCGAAATGCTGGCGGCCATGGCTGGTGTGGCCGATGGTATCGCGGGTGGCGCGACCCTCTCGCCAGAGTTTCTGCGCGAACGTCTGCGTCCGGCTGCCGCCGAAAGTGCCGCCGCAGCCGGACGCGACCCCGCTGCCCTGCGCTGGAAATCAGTGCTCTTCGCGGCAGTGAGCGATGATTTGCACACGGCGCGTGACGCCGCACGCCAGGCCTTGGGCGGACTGTTTCATCCCATGCCGCACCCTTACTATTCCTGGACGCTGCGCCAGCAAGGGTATGGTGTGGTGGTGGATGCGCTGGAGCGTCTGCTTCCGACGGGCGCAGTCAGCGAGGCCCATCGCCAGATTCCGGATGAGTTGCTGGAGCAGACCATGCTGGTCGGCAGTCGCGCGCAATGCGCGCAGCGGTTGCGCGACTACGAGGGGCTGGTAGAAGAAGTCCTGCTGGTGAACGTTTTGCCGGGCGCTGCAGATAATGCAGATGCACCTTGGGATGATCTGATGGCCTTGCCAGCGGAGGCGGCCCGAACCCCGGCGTGAATCAGGTCAGCTGCCGCTGAAATCCACGTGGTGAGCGCCCGGTCCAGGACTTGAATGCCCGCGAGAAAGCGCTGGCATCACTGAACCCCAGCTGGCGCGCGATGTCATCCTGCCCCAGTCCGCCAAAGCGCATCAGTTCGCGTGCCCGTTCCAGGCGCACTTCCGTTTGCAATACCGAAAAACTCGTTCCCTCTGCATCCAGCCTGCGCTGCAGGGTGCGCTTGCTGAGATGCAGTGCTTCCAGCAGCTGCTCCAATGAAGGGATGCGCGTGGCAGCGCGCAAACGCCCGCGCACGACATCGGCATAAGAGAGCGGCTCGCGCTGCAGTTGGCTCAGGCGTCGGCACTGGTTGGCGTAAAACCGGTAGGACATGCCATTGGCCTGGGGCGGCGCTCGCTCCCAGATTCCGGGTGGGAAATGGATTTCATTGGCTGTATCCCCGAAGCTCACCTCACATCCGAACCAGCGGGTATATACCGCGGCATTGCAGGGTGCTTCATGGCGAAACCGTACCTTCAGTGGCGCCAGTGTGGCGCCACAATTCTGGCGAAAGAGCGCAAGCGTGGCCGCAGTGTCCCGTTCGACGAAAAACGCTGCGAGATCGCCCACTTCGGGCGTGGGATGGAAAGCCACGAATTCGCTGCCCTTGGTGCGCCAGACAGACAGCCCGATCGCGCCCCAGGCGAGATCCGGAAAGGTCGGCACCATGCGAAAAAGCTCGCGCATCGTGGGCGCACATGAGGCGGCCAGACCCAGCACGCCAAAGAGGGCCAAGGTATAACGCTGGCCGACCAGGAGCCCTGCTTCTGGTAGCTGAAGAGCCTTCAGCGCTTCACGAATGAAGCACAGTTCCTGATCGACGCGAATACGATAGCTCGGCTCCTCCAATGCAAAGCGTGGGATATCGGTCGCGTCCAGCAGCGGGGCCAGCGGCTTGCCGCGGCTCTCCAGCACTTCGATGACGGGCGCAAGGCCGTAGGCCAGCCGGTGCGGGCGAAGCATGTCACTGCCAAAGAGGTAGCGTGCCCCGGACCGCGTGCTGCGGCGCGATAGGGGAGGCGTGGCGTAGGTGGGGGGCAAAGCCATCGGGGATCGATGTGGCACGAGATGTCAAGATTCTTGCACATTCCATCATGGGCGTGCGAGCGACCAATGTGGACACTGCATGTCACCAAAAAAAAGCGCCGGCCCATCCTGGGGGCGCGCAGGGGAGGTGACCCGTGAAATTCATGTTTTTCTTCTATCCCGCCATTCCAGCCACCATGCAGGAGCGGGAGGAGCTGCGGCCTATCGCCGCGCGCACCGATTTCTTCCAGAAGATGCTCGATGAAATCGTCGAGCTGTCGCAGATGGCGGAGGATCTCGGCTTTGAGGCCGTGTGCTATCCGGAGCACCACCTGCATACCGAAGGTGGCGAGATGGGCAGTCTGCCGCTGCTCACCCAACATGTGATCAACCACACCAAGCGCATCAAGGCCGGCCCCATCGGCTACGTGCTGGCAGGGTGGGATCCGCTGCGTCTGGCGCTCGAGATCGCCTGGCTGGATCAGATCTGCAAGGGCCGCACCATCGCCGGGTTTGCGCGCGGCTACCAGACGCGCTGGCTGAACCAGATGGCGCAGAAACTTCATGTGGCGGC
>JBDLQR010000473.1:0-5289 GCA_039800485.1 Pseudomonadota bacterium | reverse complement strand
CTCCGCCTGGGCGCGGACCCGGCTGGTCGCCTCCTCACGCATCATGTTCACGGCAACCTCCACCAGGTCGCGGATGATGGATTCGACATCCCGCCCGACATAGCCGACCTCGGTGAACTTGGTGGCCTCGACCTTGATGAAGGGCGCACCGGCCAGACGCGCCAGGCGGCGTGCGATCTCTGTCTTGCCGACACCGGTCGGTCCGATCATGAGGATGTTCTTGGGCGTGATCTCATGGCGCAGCTCAGGCGGCACACGCATCCGGCGCCAACGATTGCGGAGCGCGATGGCAACAGCGCGCTTGGCCGCATCCTGTCCCACGATATGTCGATCGAGCTGCTCCACGATCTGCTGCGGGGTCAGCGCCATCATCGAATCCAGATAGGCCGGCACGTCAGAACCTCAGTTCTTCAATCACATGATTGGAATTGGTGTAAACGCAGATGTCCCCCGCAATCGCGAGACCCTTGCGCACGATGGTGGCGGCATCGAGCTCCGTGTTCTCGACCAGCGCACGCGCGGCAGCCCGGGCGAAGGATCCTCCGGAGCCAATCGCCATCACGGCATCCTCAGGCTCGATGACATCCCCGGTGCCGGAGATGATCAACGAGTTCTCGACATCGGCAACGGCCAGCAGCGCCTCGAGCCGGCGCAACATGCGGTCGGTGCGCCAATCCTTGGCAAGCTCCACGGCGGCCCGCATGAGGTTGCCCTGGTGCTTGTCGAGCTTGGCCTCGAAGCGTTCGAAAAGGGTGAAGGCATCTGCAGTGCCGCCGGCGAAGCCGGCAATGACCCGGCCCTGGAACAGGCGCCGGACCTTGCGGGCATTGCCTTTGAGGATCTGGTCGCCCATGGAGACCTGGCCGTCACCACCGATGGCGATATGGCCCGGCCGGCGCACGGAGAGAATGGTGGTCGCGTGGAAATTACTCATCGGTCGGGCTCATGGGTCGGACTTCCGGGGAGAGCCACGATTGTACATCAGGCAGCCCTGCTGCCTGCCGCGGATCGAGGTCTCAGGAGCGCCGCCGGGCGCGGGGATGCGCCTGGTCGTAAACCTTGGCCAGATGCTGGAAATCGAGGTGGGTGTAGATTTGCGTCGTGCGGATATTGCTGTGGCCGAGGAGTTCCTGGACCGCGCGCAGATCGCCTGAGGATTCCAGCAGATGGCTTGCAAAGGAGTGGCGCAGCATGTGCGGGTGCAAGCTCACATCCATGCCCTGGCGCTGCGCCCAGGCTTTGAGCCGCAACTGGACCTGACGGGTAGTCAGTCTCCCCCCGCGCTGGTTGAGGAACAGCGCAACCGATTCCGGCTTGGCATACCGCACGCGTTCCGCCAGCCAGTGCTGCACGGCGGCCACGGCCAGCGCGCCGACCGGCAGCACACGCTCCTTGCGCCCCTTGCCCAGCACGCGCACTTCCGCTGCACGCAGGTCCAGTGCCTCTGGGTCGAGGCCCACCAGTTCGGAAACGCGCAAGCCGCAGGAGTAAGTCAGCTCCCACATGGCGAGATCGCGGATTTCCAGCGGCGTGCCGGGCACGTGCTGCATCAAGCGTGCAGCCTGGTCCACTTCAAGCAGCGATGGCAGCCGTCGCCCTGCCTTGGGTGCATGCAAGCCGAGCGCAGGGTTGGCCAGTGCCATGCCATGCCGGCACTGGTGTTCGCAGAAACCCCGCAAAGCCGACAAGGCCCGTGCAATCGACCGCGGCGCCGCGCCCGCCCGGTGCAGGTGTGCGAGCCAGCTCCGGATGAGGTGGGTGTCGATCTCCCGCACACCCTCCGCCTCCAGTGCGCAGAAGTCCGCGAACTTGCCGAGGTCGCGCGCATAGGCCATTGCCGTGTGCGGCGAACTGGTGGCGAGGCTGGCAAGAAACCTGTCCAGCATCTCCCGGCTCAGTTGCGCGGTTGGCGCCGTCATGCGCGCGGGGCTACCCATGGACTGAGCAACAAGGTCAGGACGTCGCGCAGGAAGGCCAGGAAGTCGGTGGCAAGCTGGGCATTGAAGCGCGCCGGGTCGTGGCTGCTGATGGCAAGCACGCCATCCCATTCAGCCGCCCGCAATGGCAGCAGCACGTGCGAGCCCTCAAATGCGCTGCCATCGAACAGCGCCGCCATCTGCAGGATGTCGAGCCCGCCGCAGTGTGTGCGCAGGCTGTGGATGAGGCTTTCAAATGGAACCCGACGTGGCGATTCGCGGCCAACGAACTCGGTGGTCGTTCTGGAGGGACGTCGTGCTTCGGCAAAAACCAGCAAGGTCACCCGGTCTGCCCCGAAATCCTCGGCTATCCCGCGCGCCAGCAGGTCTATGACTGCGCGCGGCCCCTTGGCACTCATCAGCGCCAGGGTCAGCGCGTGAATCTTGGAGATCAGCCGTTCGTTGCCCCGTGCGGATTCCAGGAACGACTCGGCCTGCGCCTTCAGCGCACGATTTTCTTCTCGCAGACGCAGCACCTGCCGCTCCACCAGAGACACTGCACCACCCGCGTCATGTGGCAGAACCAGTGCGGACAGAAGCTCCGGATGATCGGTGAAGAACGCGGGATGTCGTTGCAGGAAGGCACGCACATTCTCGGCGTCAGTCAGTGTTTCCCGGTCTGCCGGGTCGGGCGCGCTCATAGTTCGATGTTTCCTTCAAAGACCTCTACTGCCGGACCTGTCATGTAGAGCGTCGCTCCCGGCCCCTCCCACTGTATGCGCAGTTGCCCACCGCGCAGCGTGACGAGGACATCCGCGCCGAGCAGCCCCCACAGCCGACCGACGGCCACCGCTGCACAGGCGCCGGTGCCACACGCGGGCGTCTCACCTGCACCACGCTCGAACACCCGCAGCATTGCCTGTGCAGCGTCGCGGATCTGCAGAAAACCCGCATTGACGCGTGCCGGGAAGAGCGGATGTGCCTGCAGGCAGGCACCGAGACTGGCCACGGGCGCGGTCTCGATGTCCTCCACCAGAAATACGGCGTGCGGATTGCCCATGGACACCGCGCCGAACGCGAACGTGTGGCCTTCGAATGAAAGCTCATAGCGTGGTGCTTCGTGCGTCACGGCAAGCGGGATGTGCGCCGGTGTGAAAACCGGCACTCCCATTTCCACCCTCACCTGGCCCTCTGCCAGCAAGTCGAGCGCATAACTGCGATTGCCGATCTGCACCTTGAGCGCCCCGCCGCTGACCTCCCCACGGAGTTGCAGATAGCGCGCAACACAACGCACGCCATTGCCGCAGTGTTCGGCCGCCGAGCCGTCAGCGTTGAAAACGCGGTAGCGCACCGCCGCATCCGGGAGTTCAGGCGACTCGAGGACCAGGATTTGATCGCAGCCTACGCCGTAGCGACGGTTGGCAAGACGTGCCAGCCTCGCGGGTTCGAGCGGCAGGTCCCGGGCCCTCAGGTCGAGCAACACGAAATCGTTGCCCAATCCCTGCATCTTGACGAAATGGCATTGCATGGGTGGGCCTGAAGTGTCTCGTTGGGTGGGCGCGCATCGTAGCGGATTTTGACCCCACTGCCGATCGCGTGCGTTCAATGAACAGGCACCGGACGGAGCACGAAACCCTCGCGTGCGAGCAGCGCCAGCACGCCCTCGGCACCGGGCAAGTGCAAGGCCCCGATGGCCACCAGCTGTCCGCCTTGCCGCAATGGCCCGAGCAGGCGCTGCGCCATGATCCTGTTGCGCTCGGCCACCAGGCGCTGGTTCAACCGGTCCTCAGCATCACCTGCCTCATGCGTGGACACCGCGAGCAGTGATTTCAGATCACCCGCCCGATAGTGCGCGACAATCTCCCGGGTTTCAGTCTGCAAGCGATCGTAATGACAGACCGTGTGCTCCAGCAGCGCTACCTGGTCTGCGCGGGAAATGGCCGTGAAGATGGCGGTCTGTTCCGCAAAGGTCTCAAGCCCATGGACGGGCTTGGCATGTTCCCGGGCCAGCCTGTCGAGCGCCATGTCGAGCGGGATGCCCCGCATGTCGGCCGGCAGGTTGAGCGTGGTGTAGACGGCCCAGGGTGCGAGGCGATTGGCGGCAGCGGTGTCTATTCCGTACGCCCCCAACAGACGCGTCGCGTGCGCAAAGAGATCTTCTCCAATGAGGCCATCGAGTTCCTCGCCGCGCGGCAGCGTCATGAGCGTGGGCAAGGCTTTGATTGCCGCGGAATCCAGTGCCACTTCGAGCCACAACGCACGGCTGTCGCGCAGCAGCGCCACCAGCAGGGGACTCGGCTGGGCAACCTGCTCCGCATCCAGATGAATGGTCCCGAAGAGGTGGTTCACCCGGCCCTCGGGGCTCACGACCTGCCACAGGAGGCTGTCGGCAAAGCGTGAGTCCACTTCCGCAGGCGTGGCGCTCGACCACGGCGCGCACTCCAGTGCCGAAGCGGGCAGGGCAAGGCAGAAAAGACACAGGAAGCGGGCGAGGCCGCACGCGCCCCCGTTCAGCCGTCCATGGTCAAGCCGGCGCGTCATCACCCAATGCAAGTGTGGGAGCGGCATCCAGCCGGGCCAACGCCGCCAGTGCATCCTGCCTGCGCGGATGACTGAGCCAATCGCCCTCACCTTCCATCCGTCGCCCGTGCATGCGCATCAGGCGGACCTGCGACAGTGGTTCCGGCGTGAACGCGAGCCGGTCAATGACATGACTGGCAGCGGCGCGGTCGTTGCAGATGAGGCAGATGTCACAACCGGCGGACAAGGCCATGTGCGCGCGTTCCACGAAACCCTGGGTTATCGCCGCACCGGACATGCTCAGATCGTCACTGAAGATGGCGCCCTTGAATTCCAGCTCTGCACGCAGGACTTCGCGCAACCAGCGGCTCGAATAGCCTACCGGCACGCTGTCCACCTTGGGGAAGAGGATGTGCGCGGGCATCATGCCTTCGATACCCGCAGCCGCGAGCAGCCGGAATGGCAGCAGGTCGCGGTTGCGCAGGGTCGTCAGCGCACGTCTGTCCACCGGCAGTTCGTGATGGGAGTCAGCGACCACCGAGCCATGTCCGGGAAAATGCTTGCCTACCGCTGCCATGCCTGCGGCATGCATGCCTCGCACATAGGCTTGTGCGAGCTTCGCGACACTCTCGGGTGAAGCATGGAAGGCACGGTCGTTGATGATACGGCTGTGACTGGAATAGAGATCGAGGATAGGCGCGAAACTGAAATCCACCCCGGTGGCGCGCAGTTCGCTCGCCATCAACCAGCCGAGATCAGAGGCCAGCTTGAGTGCCTCGGCAGGTGCACGATCATAGTGGTGGCCGAGTTTTATCAGCGGCGGCAGCGCGCTGAACTCCTCGCGAAAACGCTG
>JBDLQR010000472.1:0-4017 GCA_039800485.1 Pseudomonadota bacterium | reverse complement strand
CGTGCGTTCGATGGCGTACCGGATCGCTCGCCCCAGCAGCGGACCATCCACTTCCCGCTTGATGAGATAGTCCTGAGCGCCCTCGCGCAGCGCGCGGTTGCCCAGATCTTCGCTGTTCTGGTTGGTGAGCACGATGATCGGGGTGCGCGGGGCTGCCCGGCGCATGCGCTGACAGACCTCGAGGCCTGCACCGTCCGGCAGATTCAAATCGATGAGGATGACGTCGAACTGGCCTTCGCGCGCCCGCTCGAGCCCGGGAGTGAGTCGGTCATGATGCTCGATACTGAAGCGCCAGCCGCTGACGCGGCGCAGATGCTTGTGGACCAGCTGGGCTTCGGTTTCGATGTCCTCTACGAGGAGAACCTTGCAGTGGACCAGCCCTTCCGTCATCAGCCGGCCGCCCGGTTCCCGGTGGAGTTGACCGAGCGCAGTGCGGCGCCCGTGAACTCGATGGTGAAGCGACTGCCCCGACCCGGGGTCGAGTCGACGGTGATGTCACCGCCGTGTGCGCGCACGATCTGACGACTGATGGCAAGGCCAACGCCAATCCCCGGGTATTCGCGCTCGGTATGCAGGCGCTGGAACATGCCGAAGATGCGCTCGAGCTCGCGCGCCTCGATGCCGATGCCGTTGTCCTCCACCACGATGCGCAGCGTCTCGCCGGATTCTTCCGCATGCACGCGAATGCGCGGAATGCGATCACCCTTGAACTTGAGTGCGTTCGCAAGCAGGTTCTGCAGCACCTGCACCATCTGCTGGCGGTTCACCCGCAAGGTGGGCAGTCCTTCGCGTTCGATGGTGGCGGCAGTTGCCTCGATTTCGCTGCGCAGATTGTCCATGGCGTCCTGCAGGACCACATCCAGACCAATGACTTCCGGCTCCTGGGCCGCACGCCGCACACTCGCAACCTGCAGGATGCCATCGAGCATCAGCTGCATGCGTGCCGCCAGCGTGCCGATTTCCCGCGCTGCCTCGCGCGCTTCCTCGCCCTGTACCGCCTCGCTCTCACCCAGCGTTCTGGCCTGGCTGGACAGTGAGTTCAGGGGCGCCTGCAGGTCGTGCGAGATGGCGTAGAGAATCTGATCGAGATCGACGCCGGGCGCCGCGACGGCAGCACCGACCGCGGGAGCGCTGCCAAGCAGGCGGGTCACGTCCATCAGGCAGACCGCCCACAGGCCCTGTTGAGCGCCCGCATCGGGCAGAGGATTGGCAGAGAAAGCTGCCGTGAGTGGGCGACCGGAGGCGGTGCGCAGCGGCGCTGCAGATTCCCAGGCTTCGTGCCCGATCAGGAAACGTCGCCGCCAGTCATCTTCCCGTCCGGGCTCGTTCAGAAGTTGATCGAAACCGAGTTCGAGCAACTCGTAACGGGGCCGCTCCAGCATCTCTTCAAAGGCGCGATTGACGGCCCGGATGGCCCCACCCTTGCCCAGCAGGCAGGCGGAGAGATCGAAAGTGCCGGAGAAGACGCTGTCGCCCTCCCACGGGAATTGTGCCCGCAGTTCGCGCTGGGCGCGGAGGCGATCGAGCAGCGCAGTCGGCATCGCGAGAAAGCCCGCGCTGCCCTTGGGGGTGCGGCCATCGACCCCGAGGCCCACGCACTCGGCCGCGGTCGGACTTTCACTCGACCCGGTGAACAGCCAGAACAGGCTTTGCGGAGATCTCTTGCGCAACTCGGCTGCGAGCCCGGCGACTTCACTGAAGCTGCTGGCGGGATCCGCGATCAGCGCGTCAATCGCCCCACTGCTGACATGGTGCGCAATCTCGAGTGGAGTCGACGCCTCGAGGATTTCCAGTTGCGCCTCGGCACTGCGAAGCGCCAGGGCGAGCAGTCCGCGGTCATGCGGATGCTCATCGTAGATGACAATTCTGTATTTATAATTCAATGGCTTGCCGCCTTATTGACACGTACTGCCGCGTGTTTCGCGAGGATATTGCAAGGCCTTTGTTTTCTCAATCAAAACATTGTCCGGCGGTCCGGAATGTGATCGCGCTCACAGATACTCCCCCGGCGCGCACGCCCCTCGGCCACAGGCAGCTGCGACCTGCTTGCAACAGGAGCGGATTGGCCTTCCCCGCCGTGGCAAGCGGTGGCCGTTTGTGGAACACTTGCGGCGCTTTTCGACATTGGGAGGTAAAGCATTGGCCACGCAAGCTTCGGCGCCGATCAGCGGCAGCAAAATCACGATTTCCAACGGGCGTCTGACTGTCCCGGATGATCCGATCATCCCGTTCATCGAGGGGGACGGCATTGGCCCCGATGTCTGGCGTGCGAGCCAGCGCGTGATGGATGCCGCGGTTGCCAAGGCCTACGGCGGCAAGCGCAAGGTGAACTGGCTGGAAGTGCTGGCTGGCGAAAAGGCCAACAATCTCACCGGCTCCTGGTTGCCGGATGCCACCCTGGATGCTTGCCGCGAATACCTGGTGGCCATCAAGGGCCCCCTCACCACACCGGTGGGTGGTGGCATTCGCTCCCTGAACGTCGCGCTCCGGCAGATTCTCGACCTCTACGTCTGTCTGCGCCCCGTGCGCTGGTTCAAGGGCGTTCCTTCGCCGGTCAAGCGTCCCGACCTGGTGGACATGGTCATCTTCCGCGAGAACTGCGAAGACATCTACGCCGGCATCGAATTCGAGATGGGCACGGCCGACGGCAAGCGCTTCATGGCGATGTTCCAGGAAGCCTTCCCCGCCATGTACAAGAAGATTCGCTTCCCGGAATCGTCCGGCATCGGCATCAAGCCGGTATCCCGGGACGGTTCCTCCCGCCTCATGCGCGCGGCCATCAACTATGCGGTGAACAACGGCCGCAAGAGTGTGACCCTCGTGCACAAGGGCAACATCATGAAGTACACCGAGGGTGCCTTCCGCAACTGGGGCTACGAAGTGGCCGAACAGGAGTTCGCTGACCGCACCTACACCTGGAGCCAGTGGGACCGCACCGTTGCAGCCCAGGGTTCCAAGGCGGCCAATGCCGAACAGGATGCCGCGCTCGCCGCCGGGAAGATTCTCGTCAAGGACGCCATTGCGGATATCACACTGCAGCAGGTGCTGACCCGTCCCACCGAGTTTGATGTCATCGCGACGCTCAACCTCAACGGCGACTATCTCTCGGACGCGCTGGCAGCCCAGGTGGGCGGCATCGGTATCGCGCCTGGTGGCAACATCAATTACGACACCGGGCATGCCATCTTCGAGGCAACCCATGGAACCGCACCCAAGTACGCGAACCAGGACAAGGTGAATCCGGGCTCCGTGCTGCTGTCCGGAGAGATGATGTTCCGCTACCTCGGCTGGACCGAAGTGGCAGACATGCTGATCAGCTCCATGGATCGCACGATTGGCGACCGCATCGTGACCTATGACTTCGCACGTCTCATGGAAGACGCCAAAGAGGTCAAGTGCAGCGAGTTCGCCACCGCTCTCATCGAGCGTCTCTGAGGAAGACGCCTCGTGGCCACCGACGCGCGCCGGCAGCTGATCTTCGAAGCCGGCAAGGGCATCCACGAGGCGTTCATCAAGTACAACGACAACTTCGGGCGGATCACGCGTCGCGCGCGTGACCGCTTCGAGATCCGCGACTGGCGGGGCGCAGAGCGCGATTTCGTAGAGCGTCTCGAGCTCTACACCAAGTCTGTTGAACGAGTGGTCGCGGCGCTCAACCGGCAATTTGCCGATGTCGGCATCGACAAAGCCCTGTGGACCGACATCAAGCAGTCCTTCGGGGACCGCGTCAGCGGGATTGCCGACGGGGCGTTCTGCAAGACTTTCTTCAACTCGGTCAGCCGCCGTGTCTTCAACACCGTAGGCGCCGATCCCCAGACCGAATTCCTGGACATCCGCTTCAATGTACGTGACGCGCAGCGTCACGCGAGCGATATCCATTCCTACGTCGTGTGGGGCGCTCTGGCGCCGGTGCTGCGCCAGATGCTGGGGGATTTCGCCTTCTCGGCTCACCATGCAGACAGGCAGCGGGACGAGGCGCGCATCGCCGAGGCCTTGTCGCGGCATGGCGAAGCGCAT
>JBDLQR010000471.1:0-9960 GCA_039800485.1 Pseudomonadota bacterium | reverse complement strand
TGCAGTTCAAGCGCGCGGTGCGCCTGATGGCGATGAAGGTACACAGTCACGCCGAGGATCGTGATGTGGGTCAGACCCAGGGTTACGAGGATGTAACCCCACCAGGGCAGATTCAGGAAACCATTGAACATCCGGTGCTCTCTCTGATGGCAACAAGACGGGAAGCTTGATCGCGCGGGATCAGGCGTGAACGCATGATCACTGATTCGCGGCGCACCAGGCAATCATGGAAACCGCCATGGACTTGCCTTGGACTGCATCAAATAATGCCTGCATGTCCAAGCCCCCCTTGCTCAGGGCCGAGCGCCTCGGTCGCCGTTTCGGCTCGCACCGGGCTGTCTCGGCGTTCGATCTGGTACTCGCGCGCGGCGAAGTGCTCGGGCTGCTCGGACTGAACGGCGCGGGCAAGACGACCGCCTTGCAGATGCTTGCCGGTGTGCTTGCACCGGACGAGGGCCGCATCGAGATCAAGGGCGAAGACCTCGCGCGTGCGCCGCGGGCAGCCAAACGCCATCTCGGCTATCTGCCGCAGAGTCCACCCCTGTTCGAGGATGCGGGCGTGGAGGAGTTCCTGCACTTCTGTGCCGAGCTGCACGAAGTGCCGGCAGCACACCGCACCACGGCGGTGGCGCGGGCGCTCGCGCGTTGCGGCCTGCAGGATGTGCGGCGACGCATGCTGCGTGCGCTCTCTGGCGGATACCGCCAGCGTGTGGGCATCGCCCAGGCCATCGTGCATGAACCTGCAGTCGTCATCCTGGACGAGCCGACCACCGGCCTCGATCCGGCGCAACGCATGGAGGTGCGCGCGTTGATACAAAGCCTGCGTGCCGAACATGCGGTGCTGCTCTCCAGCCATCTGCTGTCGGAGGTGGAAACCCTGTGCACCCGCGCCGTGATCCTGCATGGCGGGCGCATCGTGCACGAAGAGGCACTCGAAGCCCGGCAATCCTGGGTTGAATTGAGTCTGGGAGCACCACCTGAGCTTGCGAGAGTGACGGAGATGGCCGGCACCGACGCCGTGGAGCAAATCGGGCCGGACCGCTTCGCTTTTCCGCTGCCCTCGGATCTGGCGGTGCTCGGCCGCTTGCTCACGCATGCAGCCCGACACTGGCAGGCGCGCGATTTCACACTGCAGAGTTCCCGGCTGGAACATGTCTTCACGTCGCTCGTCCGGGATGCGCCGGGAGAGCGCGGATGATCGGCGTCATTGCCAGACACGAGATTCGCGGGCTGCTGCGCGCACCACAGACCTGGTGGATGCTCGCCACCCTGCAGTGTCTGGTCGCCTGGCAGTTCCTGGCCCAGCTCGAACTCTTCGAGCAGGTCCTGCCCAAATTGCGGCAGCTCCCCGAGCCCCCGGGGGTGGCCCAGCTGGTGCTGAATCCGACCTGGCAGATCTCCGGTTTTCTCATGCTCTTTTTCGCGCCGGTGCTGACCATGCAGACCCTGAGCGGTGAGCGGCGACAAGGTCTGATGACGCTGTGGTACAGCGCGCCGCTTTCGCTGTCCGCGCTCGTCATCGGCAAGTACCTGGGTGTGATGAGTCTGCTCTGCGTGGTGTGGGGCCTGCATGCCCTGTTGCCGCTCCTCCTGTGCTTTGGAACGGCGGTGGATCTCGGGACCGCCGTCAGTGGCTTGCTTGCGCTGCTGCTCCTGATGAGCGCCGCGACCGGCCTCGGCCTGTGGTGCTCGGCGCTCAGCCGCCAGCCGGTGATGGCGGCAGTGGGCGGTTTTGCGCTGCTGCTCGCCTTCTGGCTGGTGGACTGGAATGCCGAAGCGCAAGGTGCGTCCGGCGTGATGTCCGCGCTGTCCGCGCTTGCACACTTCCAGCGCATGGCGCGGGGCCAGGTGCACGCCTTCGACGTGGTGTATTTCATGCTGTTGACCGCCGCGGGCCTCAGCCTCGCCGTGCAGGCACTGGCCGCGGAACGACAGGGCAGGCGTCTGCGGCAGCATGGCGTGTCCCTGTGCCTGCTGGCGGTTTTTCTTGCCCTCGGATTCCTGGCCTCGCAGCTGCGCGCCAGCGTCGATCTCACCGCCACCGCTCGACACACGCTCGCGCCGGCGAGTGTGCAAGCGCTGCAGGCCATCAAGGATCCGCTCGCCGCCACGGTCTATCTGCCAAAAGGACACCAGACCCTGCCAGCGGTGCGCGATCTCGTCGCGCGCTATCAGCGCCATCGCGCCGACCTCACATTCACGATCACGGATCCCGCGAGCGTCCCGGAGTTGATGCGGGCGGAGCAGTTGGCCGAGGGCACGCTGCTGCTGCGTGCAGGAGAACGGAGCGAACGTTTCACGCGGTACAACGAAGAGACCTTCACCCAGGCCCTGCTCAAGCTCACCCGCGCCGAGCCGGAGTGGATTGCTTTCACCACCGGGCATGGCGAGCGCAGTCCGGAACGGCTCGCAAATTTTGACCTGGAGAGCTGGAGCCGCGTGCTGCGGGGCCGCGGCTATCGGGTACAGGAGATAGACCTCGCGTCGCTGGGCGCGGTGCCGGACAACACCGCCTTGCTCGTGATGGCCAGCCCCTTGCTGGATTTCACGCCCGCGGAAGTGGAGGCAGTCAGGGCGCATGTTGCGCGCGGCGGGGCACTGCTGTGGCTGACGGAGCCCGGAGCACCGCCCAGTCTCAGGCCACTCGCGCGAACCCTGGGCATCGCATGGCGCGAGGGCACTGTCCTTGATCCGGCGGGCGCCGCCTTGGGCGTGAAGGATCCCTCGCTGGTGGTAATGCCCCGGCACCCGCCCCACGCACTGACCCGTGGCTTGAAAGGGGCCGTGATCTTGCCGGTCGCAGCGGCGCTCGAAAGCAGGGACGCGAACGGGTGGGAGGTAGACATCCTGCTGCAAAGCAGCCCCGAAGCCTGGCTGGAATCAACGCCCTCTGCCCCCTCACCCGCCTTCGACGCCGGTGCCGAACACCGTGCCACCTATGCCCTTGCCCTCGCCCTGACACGCGAACGGGACGGCAAGCGACAACGGGTGCTTGTGGTGGGAGACGGAGACTTCCTGTCCAACACCTATGTCGGCAATGGCGGCAATCAGGAGCTCGGCACCCACATGGTGGACTGGCTGGTGGCGAACGAGGCGCTGGTTGGCGTGGAAACCCGGCCGGCGCCCGATGTGAACCTCGAGTTTTCGCGCCTGGCGAAAGCCGTCATGGGGCTCGGCCTGCTGGTGCTGCTGCCCGGGATCTTTGCAGTGACGGGCCTGTGGCTCGCGTGGAGGAGAAAACGTGCCTGAGTTGCCGGAAGTGGAAACCACGCGACGCGGCGTGGCGCCTCATCTCGAAGGGCGCACGGTGAGCCGCGTAGAGGTGCGCGAGACACGCTTGCGACAGCCCGTGCATCCTGCGTTGGCGCAACTGCTGGAAGGCGCGACCCTGCTCCGCGTGCGCCGGCGTGCGAAATACCTGCTGTTCGATTTCGGCCACGGCACGCTCATCGTGCATCTCGGCATGTCCGGTAGCCTGCGGGTACTGGAACCACACACCCCGGTGCAGAAACATGACCATGTGGATCTCGTGTTCGAGGGCCGAACGGTGCTCCGACTGCGGGATCCCCGCCGCTTCGGCCTGATGGTCTGGACGGAGGACGAGCCCGCGCAACATGCGCTGCTCGCGGAGCTTGGCCCGGAGCCTTGGGATGCGGCTTTCTCTGCCGGATATCTTTCGACACTCGCTGCATCACGCAGCGGTGCGGTGAAGAACTTCCTCATGGATGGCAAGGTGGTCGTCGGCGTCGGCAACATCTACGCCAGCGAATCGCTGCATCGCGCGGGCATTCATCCCGCGCGGCCCGCACGTCGCGTCGCGGAGGCTCGCTACGCTGCCCTGGTGGAGGCGGTGCAGGAAGTGCTGGACCAGGCGATCTCCTTCGGTGGCACCACGCTGCGCGATTTCACGCGCGACGATGGCAAGCCCGGCTACTTCCGCAATGAACTTCGCGTGTATGACCGGGCAGGTGCGAGCTGCCTGCGTTGCGGCACCGGATCCATCCGCCAGCGCGTGATCGGTCAGCGCATGAGTTACTTCTGCCCGCAGTGTCAGCGCTGACTCGCCGCACCTGCCGGCTGTGCGGCCTTGACAGCCCTCAGTGCCTGCTCCAACCGTAGCCCGAGCGGGCACGATAGCCTTCGCGCGCCCGGCTGCCGGAGTTCCAGCCATGGGAATTGCCGTAAACGGAGCTTCGGCCACTGCCGAAGTAACCGTTGAAATGATGACCCTGTGCCCACGGATGCCGGCGCTGGATATCGCGATCACGGTAACCATCGCCGTATCCGTCCCGGTAACCTTCGCGGTAAGCGTGACTCCGCTCGACGGGCCGCCGTGGCTCTGCAAAAAAGGAACGGGTTGGAAAGACCGGGCGATAGCTGCTGCCATACCCCCCATAGCCGCTTGAATGGCCCTGCCCATAGTGCCCATGAGAATCCCAGGCCCGTGCCGCGCCGGACAAGGCGCCGCAAAGACCGAGCACGAACAGGATTCTGGAGAATTTTCCGTACATCACACACCTCGCATTTTCCGCCTGCTGGCAAAGATCACCCGAATGCGTACGATGCCTACCCTGTGCCCATTGCGTTGAACCCGGCCTGAACCGGATTGACCGCTCCTTTCGCGAGATCCCGCCTCCCCATGTCAGAACCCGAACAGCCATCACCCGCCGACGAGTCTGCGCTCGCCACGCCACCGTTTCGTGAAATCCGGGTCGGCGAGGTCTCGATCTGCCTGCTGGGCACCGCGCATGTCTCGCGCGCGAGCCGCGATGCAGTCACGCACGAGATCGCGCGCGGCGATTACGACTGCATTGCCGTGGAGCTGTGCAGCAACCGCGCCCGGGCCCTCACCGACCCGGATGCCGTGGCACGCATGGATCTCGTACAGATCATTCGTGAAGGCAAGGCTTCTCTCATCGCCGCCACGCTCGCGCTCGGGGCCTTCCAGCAGCGCCTCGCTGCACAGTTCGGCATAGAGCCGGGGGCGGAGATGCGGGCCGCCATCGAGGGCGCCCGCAAGCGCACCTTGCCGCTGATGACCATCGATCGCGACATCGGCATCACCATGCGCCGAATCTATCGGCGGGTTCCGTGGTGGCGGCGCACCTATCTTTTCAGCGGCCTGCTCGCCAGCGCGCTGGCCACCGAAAACATTGCCGAGGAAGAAATCGAACGCCTCAAGGATCGGGATTTGCTGGAAGCGACTTTTGCCGAGTTCGCGCAACAGGCCGATGAAATCTACGGCCCGCTGATCCGCGAACGCGACGAGTTCATGGCCGCGCGTCTGCTGCAGCTCGCAGAGGCAGGTTATACCCGGATACTCGCCGTGATCGGCGCCGGACATCTCGAAGGTCTTGGCAACGCCCTGGCCGAACCCACAGAGGAGCCGCAGCGTGCCATCACGCGTCTTGAGGAGCTGCCGCCTCCCTCGGCTGTCTGGCGCGCACTGCCCTGGGTGCTCGCCATCTTCATCGTGGGCGGCATCGGCATCGGCTTTGCGCGCAATCCGGAGATCGGCTGGCGGATGGTGAGCGAGTGGATCTTGCTCACCGGGGGTCTGTCCGCCTGCGGTGCCCTGCTTGCAGGTGCGCATCCCCTGACGCTCGTCACGGCTTTTGTCGGCGCGCCCTTCACGACACTGCACCCCGCCATCGGCATCGGCATGTTCACTGCGCTCAGCGAGGCGTTCATCCGTCGGCCCACCGTAGGGGATTTCACCCGGCTCCGGATCGAAACCGCGAACTGGCGGGGCTGGTGGAGGAATCGCGTGGCGCGCACGCTGCTGGTCTTCGTGCTGAGCGGGCTCGGTGCGTCACTCGGCACCTACATCGGCGGCTTCCGCATCGGGAGCCAGCTGCTCGGCGGCTAGCGTAGCCGGCGCAGGAGTGTGAGGTGATTCGCAAACTGCGGCGCAATCCATCGGAAGAGCGTCGCATCGGCCTGGCGCGCGCGATGTCCAAGCAGGGCGTGTGTTCGCGCTCGGCGGCCACCGCGCTGATCCTTGCCGGCCGGGTGCGCCTCGATGGCCGCATCGTGCGCGATCCGGAAGCGCCGACCCGCAGCGACAGCCGCATCACAGTGGACGGCGAAGCGATCGTGTCCACCACCCCAATCTACGTGATGCTCAACAAGCCACGGGGGCTGGTGACCTCGGCGCATGATGAACGCGGACGCGATACCGTCTACGAATGCTTTCGCGACAGCCAGCTGCCGTGGCTGGGGCCGGTGGGTCGACTCGATCAGGCCAGCGAAGGCCTGCTGCTGTTCAGTAATGATACGGCCTGGGCGGCGGCCCTGATGGATCCTGCCAGTCATGTGCCCCGGGTGTACCACGTGCAGGTGGAGGGCATTCCGCACGAGAGCGCCCTGCAGCGCCTGCGTACGGGAATCCTGAGCGACGGTGAACTGCTCAGTGCGCGCAGCGTGGGGCTGCTGCGCGCCGGCGAGCGCAATGCGTGGCTGGCCTTTGAGCTGGAAGAGGGCCGCAATCGCCAGCTGCGTCGGATGTGCGCCGCCTGCGGCCATCCGGTGTTGCGGCTGGTGCGGGTGGCCATTGGATCCCTTGCACTGGGGACGCTCGCCAAAGGCGCATGGCGCATACTGTCGGCGGAAGAAGCGGCGAGTCTCGCGCCGCTCGGGAGAACCGGGTCTTAGACCGTCCCCGCTACCGGGCAGCGCCGCCAGCGGGGAAAGGGAGGTGAATCTTGCGTGACGATCCCGCCAAGCGCTTGTCGGCGGCCCTCTCGGCCCGCGTCTGGAAGCCGGACCTCCGGGAACTGACGGGAGCGCGGCGCTATCTGCTGCACACCCTGCGCCTCTTGCTGGTGATGGCGCGCGATGTCGCGGCGGGGGAAATCAACCTGCGCGCGATGAGCCTGGTCTACACCACGCTGCTGTCGATGGTGCCTTTGCTGGCGCTGAGTTTCTCCGTACTCAAGGGTTTCGGAGTGCATCACCAGCTCGAGCCGGCGCTGTACAGGATGCTGGCGCCACTCGGTCCGCAGGGCTCAGAACTCGGCAGCCAGATTCTCGGCTTCGTCTCGCGCATGGATGTCAGTGTGCTCGGCGGACTCGGTCTCGCCATGCTCGTCTACACCGTGCTCGGCCTGCTGCACAAAGTGGAATCCGCCTTCAATCGGGCCTGGGACATCTCGCGCACGCGCGCATTCGGTCAGCGCTTCACCAACTACCTGAGCGTGGTGCTCGTCGGGCCGGTGCTGGTATTCGGTGCACTCGCGATCACCGCCAGTGTAAGCAACCATCAACTCGTGCAATGGCTGCTGCAGCATGAACCCTTCGGCTCGCTGCTGGTGGAGTCCTCGCGTTTGTTGCCCCTGCTGATGATTTCCGGCGCGTTCACCTTCCTCTATCTTTTCGTCCCGAATACCCATGTCGACTGGCGCGCCGCTGCGGCTGGCGGCCTCGTCGCCGGCCTTGCCTGGCAAGTCACAGGCTCGGCATTCGCGACCTTCATCGCCTCCTCCACGCAGTACGCGGCCATCTACTCCGGTTTTGCGATCCTCATCCTGCTGCTCATCTGGGTTTACCTGAGCTGGCTCATTCTGCTCATCGGCGTACAGCTCGCTTTCTACCTGCAGCATCCCCGGCATCTGACCGAACACCCCGAAGCGCTGGATCCTGGCTTGCGTGAGCGCGAGCGCCTGGCGCTCAGCATCATGGCGCTGATCGCCACCCAGCATCATGCGCACTCAAAGGCGTGGACCACTGCAGGTCTGTGCGAGGCTTTGGAACTTGCGAGCTCGCCGGTGGAGCGCACGGTCAGCCTGCTGGTGGCGGCGAATTACCTCGCGGAAACCGGCGAGGAGCCCCCGCGCCTGGTGCTGGCGCGTGAAACATCGACGATCAGCCTGAATGAACTGC
Organism: Pseudomonadota bacterium; assembly: GCA_039800485.1. Lineage (GTDB taxonomy): Bacteria > Pseudomonadota > Gammaproteobacteria > CAIKBL01. The sequence goes on along the minus strand of JBDLQR010000471.1, from coordinate 2,079 downwards.
TTGATACCGTGCGGGCATGGGGTGGGGTGTTGCCCGTACGTCACGCCCGGGTGGAGGCGCTGGAGACGGTGGACAGACTCGTCCAGCAACTGGAGACAGCCCGCCACGCAGCGCTGTCCGGGATGAGCCTGAAGGATCTGCTTCAGGTGAGCATGGAATGATCGTCGCCGGCTGAGCGCCGGCGACGTTTCACGCGGTGGTCAGGCGGCGAGTTCCGCCTCGATGGCGTCGCTGTACTGGCCCATCGCGGCCAGACCATTGCAGCGTTCGCGATGCAACAGGATCTTCTGCGCCCGCGCCACGTTTTCCGGCTTGCCGCCCCAGGCCTTCAGCGCATCGGCCTGCAGCGCGCGACCGTAGGAGAACGACAGCGGCCAGGGCAGATCGTAGGCTGCATTCATCGCATTGAGATTGCGGGTGGCATCCAGCCCGCTCTGGCCGCCCGAAAGGAAGACGATCCCCGGGATGGCAGCCGGCACGGCGCGGCGCAGACAGGTCACGGTCTTGGCCGCGATTTCGTCCATGCCGGCCTGCACCGGACACAGCTTGCCGCTGACCACCATGTTGGTCTTGAGAATGGTGTGCTCCAGCGTCACACGCTGGCGCACCAGTTCATTGAAGACCGTACGCAGCGTGTATTCGGTGACCTCGAAGCAGCGATCGATGGTGTTGTCCGCGTCCATCAGGACTTCGGGTTCCACCATGGGCACGATGCCGGCTTCCTGACACAGTCCCGCATAGCGCGCGAGCGCATGTGCATTGGCTTCGATGCAGCCCGTGCTCGGAATGCCGGGCCCGAGGGTGATCACCGCACGCCATTTGGCGAAGCGGGCGCCGAGTTCGCGGTACTTGGCGAGGCGTTCACGCAGGCCGTCCAGCCCTTCCGTCACCTGCTCACCGGGGTGGCCTGCCAGGTCCTTGGCGCCAGCATCGACCTTGATGCCGGGCATGACGCCCTTGTTGATGAGCAGCTTGGCAAAGGCCTCGCCCTTGGCCGTGGACTGGCGGATGGTCTCATCGAACAGAATCATGCCGCTGACGTATTTTTCGTCACCGGGATTGGCAATGAGCAGCTCGCGATAAGCGCGCCGGTTTTCTTCGGTGTTCTCGACACCGATGGTGTCGAAGCGCTTCTTGATGGTGCCCATGCTCTCGTCGATGGCGAGTACGCCCCTGCCCTTGGCGACCATCGCCGCGGCGGTCGCGGCAAGTTCCTGTGCTGACATAGGTGGTGTCCTTTTCTGGATGACCTTGATGTTTCTGCTGGATGTATCGGTCTCGAGCCCTGTTTCTTCAGTCAGGGGCTCAGCCTGCGCGCGCCTCCAGTATGGCTACCGCAGGCAGAGTCTTGCCCTCCAGGTACTCCAGGAAGGCGCCACCCGCTGTCGAAATGTAGGAGACACGGGTGCTGATGCCGTATTTGGCAATTGCGGCGAGGGTGTCTCCCCCGCCCGCGATGGAGAACGCAGGTGATTCTGCGATAGCTGTGGCCAGGGTCTGCGTGCCGTGACCGAACTGGTCGAATTCGAAAACCCCCAGCGGACCGTTCCAGACCACCGTGCCGGCTGACTTCAGCAAACCGGCGAAGCGCGCCGCAGTTTCGGGGCCGACATCCATGATGAGGTCGTCCTCGGCCACGGCGTTGGCTGCTTTCACGGTAGCGGCGGCAGACTCACTGAATTCCTTGCCACACACCACATCGCTAGGAATCGGCACTTCCGCACCGCGCGCCTTGGCGAGCTCGATGATGCGGCGGGCGGTGCCAACCATATCGTCCTCACAGAGCGACTTGCCGATCGGCAGGCCGACGGCCTTCATGAAAGTGTTCGCGATGCCACCCCCTACGATGAGCTGGTCGACCTTGCCGAGCAGGGATTCCAGCACTTCGAGCTTGGTGGAGACCTTGGACCCACCGACCACTGCCACCAGTGGCCGCGCGGGGGCATGCAGGGCCTGCTTGAGCGCGTCGATCTCGGCCTTCATGAGCGGCCCCGCACAGGCGACGGGCGCGAAACGGGCCACACCGTGGGTGGAGGCCTGCGCACGGTGGGCCGTGGCGAAGGCATCGTTCACATAGAT
>JBDLQR010000470.1:0-4294 GCA_039800485.1 Pseudomonadota bacterium | reverse complement strand
CTGCACGCGCAGGCATCGGCCCGCTATGGTGGGGCGCCGCCGCGGCCATTGCCCTGGTGCTGGCCTGGCTTATGCTGAAGTAACGGTTCATCAGGAGTAAGACGGCATGATCAAGCTTTACGGTTTCGCAGTCAGCAACTACTACAACATGGTCAAGCTGACACTGGAGGAAAAAGGGCTTCCCTATACCGAAGTGGAGGTCAGCCTGTTCAGCAAGGACCCGACCTTCAAGACCCGCAGCCCGATGGGCAAGGTCCCGTGTATCGAGACCTCGAATGGATTTCTGTCCGAGACAGCGGCCATTCTCGAATACCTGGAAGAGCTGAAACCGCAACCTTCGCTGCTGCCCGCGGATTTGTTTGCGCGCGCCAAGACGCGCGAAATCATGCGCATCATCGAGTTGTATATCGAGCTCGCGGCGCGGCGCCATTTCCGGCATGTGTTCTTTGGTGATCCGCTCAACGAGGCGGCCGTCGAAGAAGTCAGAACCGTGCTTGAGAACGGGGTATCCGCGCTGAAGCAACTGGTCACGCCGGGGCCCTATCTCTGCGGCCACCAGATGACCTATGCAGACGTCTACGCCTATCACAGCTTCCCGTACGCCAATCTGGTCACCGGCAAACTGTACGGATGGGACATCATCGCGGCTGTGCCCGGCCTGAAGGAGGCCTTGGCGCAAGTCGCGGCACGCCCTGCCTCACACAAGGTGGATGCTGATCAGCAGACCGCGCTGGCGGCCTTCATGGCGCAAAACAGCGGCGGTTGACGACGAAGGCCGGCCGGCCTGAACTGTCTCAGTGGGTCTCGACGCGGGTGGCCTCGCAGCGCGCGCAGCGATACACCGTGACCAGCTTGCCGGCTTTCACGTCGAACTGCTTCTTCTGCCAGATGACCCATTTGTGAAAACCCTCCCGGCAGAGGGTCTTGTGGCGCGCCTTCTCCCCGGGAGGGCGCTTGCGAAACTGAAGGATGTCAGCCATGACAGCAGCATACCCCCAACGCGGCCGGCATGATGTGATGTGGTTCAGGATCCTCCGCGCCGGCCTGCTCAGGTGCGCTGCACGAACTCCACCACGTTGCCATCCGGGTCCCGCACCATCGCAATGAACACGCCGGGCATCAGTTCCTGTTTCGGGATGTCGAAGGCCACACCCGCGCGTTCGCAGTCTGCGCAGATCTCATCGAGATTGGTGACCTGGAAGGTGAGATAACGGTAACCGAGCGACTTGGTGAGACCGCTCTCGCCGGCCGGGGGTGTTTTCTTCGGGTCGACGAGTTTCACGAAGCTGTCGCCAAAGGCAAGTCGATGCATGTGGCCGAAGGGAATCGGCAGTTCGCCCAGTTTCTCCAGACCGAGCAGGCCTTGATAGAAAGCAAGACTGGCCTCGATATCCTTGACCAGGATACCGATGTCCAAGGCATTCTTTGCGGGGATCATGGGCATGTTCGTGCTCCGGAGTGGACAGGATGGTGCGCAAGCGGCGCGCGCAGGGCCGAGTGTGCCAAGCCGTGCGCCACGCGACCAGCCCCCGCAGGACTTCAAGCGGGCGTCTCGGCAGGGGAAACAGCGGGCCGGGTATGGTAGTTTCCCCGGCTCAATCCGCAGGAGGAGGCCGTAGCCATGCAGTGGGTGATGGTGATGCTGGTGTGCTTGCTGAGTCTGGGCGTGCGCGCTGCTGATCCGGCCCTGCCGGAATGCGCCGATGACCCGGCGCCCCGGGCAGCCGTGGAAGGATTCATGCAGAGCATGAAGGCCCGCCAGTTCACGGAGGCCTACGATTTCGTCACGGCGACCATGACCGATGGCAAGCCCCGGGAAGAGTGGGCAGCGCTGCAGAAGAAGATGTTCGACCTCGGTGGGGTCAGTATCGGCGCCATCGATGTGCATGCGGCTCGCCGTGAGGTCCTGGCAGACGGCTCCTGCAGCAACAAGGCCTGGGTGCCCAATGTGCTGCGCGCGGGCGATGTCCTCAACACCGAGGGCAGCACGGAATACGAGGTTTACACGGTTCTGCTGGAGGGAGGTGCCTGGAAAATCGATTCCCAGGAGACCTTGTTTGACGAGGAGAGGATCAGCGAGTGGTTTCCGGACAAGAAATGATGGGCATCAAGGCCATACTCTGGGATTTCGGTGGCGTGATGACCACCTCACCCTTCGAAGCTTTCAATCGCTTCGAGGCGGAGCATGGTCTGCCTCGCGATTTCATCCGCACTATCAATGCACACAACCCGGACGACAATGCCTGGGCTCGTTTCGAGTCGAGCCGGATCTCGCTGGAGGAGTTCGATATCGCGTTTGAAGAGGAATCCCGGGCGGCCGGTCACGCGCTTGCGGGACGGGCGGTGCTCGCCCTTCTGGGTGGGGATGTCCGCCCTCGAATGGTCGACGTTCTCACGGGCTGTCGTGAGCATTACCGGGTGGTCTGTCTCACCAACAACATGAACACCGGGCATGGCCCCGGCATCTGGGGAACTCCGGAACGCTGCGCGGCGGTTGATGCGGCCATGACCTTGTTCCACGAGGTGATCGAATCCAGCAAGATCGGTATGCGCAAGCCGGATCCGGAGATCTACCGCTACGCCTGTGATCGCATGCAGGTTGCGCCTTCGGAAGTGCTTTATCTCGATGATCTGGGCGTCAACCTGAAGCCCGCGAAAGCACTGGGCATGCAGACGATCAAGGTGGTCAGCGAGGAGCAGGCCATCGCGGATCTGTCTCGCATCCTGGGCAGAGCCTTCTGAACCGAGTGCCTCCGCCCAACGTCCGGAACCTGCCCGCCCGGCCTTTTGCCTTCATCGCGCACTTCGTGCGCCTTTACTGGCCGGCAGTGCTGGCGGTTACTCTGCTGGAGAGCGCGCAATCAACCTGCGCGATCCTGCTGCCTTTTGCCATCCGGCGCATCATCGAGACAGTAGAGGGCCTGCGCCTGGACGGTCTGTCGGGGCCGGAGGATCCCAGACTGTGGACCGAACTGGGTGATCCGCTTCTCCTGTTTGCCGCATTGAACCTCGGGGTCATTCTTTTCAGCCGGGGCAGCGGTGCTGTGCTCGTGATGCTCGGCCCAGCGCTCAGACGCCGTATCAGGCGCAGTCTCTTCGCGTGGCTGCAGCTTCATTCCCAACGCTATTTCCTGGGCAATTTTGCGGGCTCGCTGGCCAACCGGATCGCCGAGACCTCCATGAGCACGGCGCAGGTGCTGTGGACGTTCATGTTCGATTTCTGGCCGTTGTTCATCAGCTTCGGGGTTTCGCTTTACCTGCTCGATGAGGTCAGTCGGGACCTCGCCCTGCTGCTGGGTGTGTGGGTTGCCGTTTATGTGACGGTGTCATTCCTGCTCGCGCGGCGCTGCCGTCGGTATGCGCGCGACTACGCCGCCGCGCGCAGCCTGGTGAGCGGCAAGATCGTCGACTCGGTGACCAACATCACCAATGCCAAGCTTTTTGCCCGCCAGACGCATGAGCGGGATTATCTCGACCGCTATCTCGATATCGAAGTCAGCAAGGCGCGGCGCACTTTCTGGTTCATGGAAGGCATTCGATGGTTCCAGTTCATCGCCGCCGCCGTCCTGATGGTGGGCCTGGTGTATTCAGCCATCGGGGTGTGGGCTGCGGGCCAGATGAGTCTTGGCGCCTTTGCCATGTCGGCCAGCCTCGGCCTGCTGCTCATCGAGCAGGCACGCGGCCTGAGCCGCAAGTTTCTCGATTTCTTCGAGTATCTGGGCAATGTGACTGACGGTGTGGCCACCATCATCCAGCCCCACGAAGTGATGGATGTGCCAGACGCTCCGCCGCTGCAGATCAGGGCGGGTGAAATTCGCATCGAGGATCTGCGCTTCGGTTACCTTCCCGCGCGACCGGTCTTCGACGGACTCAATCTGACGATACCCCCGGGCCAGAAGGTCGGGCTGGTTGGTTTCTCGGGCAGCGGCAAGAGCTCGCTGCTCAACCTGGTGCTGCGGCTCTTCGAGCCTCAGGGCGGCCGTATCCTCATCGATGGGCAGGACATCAGCCGGGTCAGCCAGGAGAGTCTGCGGGCAGCGATTGCCATGATTCCGCAGGAACCCATGCTGTTCCACCGCACCCTGCTCGAAAACGTACGATACGGCCGTCTGGAAGCGTCGGATGAGGAGGTCATGGCGGCTGCGCGCATGGCGCATGCACACGAATTCATCCTCCAGGCAGAGGAGGGCTACGCGGCGCTGGTCGGCGAGCGTGGCGTGAAACTTTCAGGCGGCCAGCGGCAACGTATCGCCTTGGCTCGTGCCATCCTCAAGGATGCGCCGCTCCTGTTGCT
>JBDLQR010000469.1:0-5185 GCA_039800485.1 Pseudomonadota bacterium | reverse complement strand
GCAGCTCCACCCGTGTCCCTGGATGCGCAGTGGGTGCTCAATGAGGACGACAGTGACGACATCAATCAGCGTCTGCAGGGTTTGACCATTCTGCGCAGCGAGCCGATCTCCCTGGTCAAGGCAGATCGTGAGCGCAAGGAGTCCGGCATGACACGGCAGAAGCAGGTCTATGACGAGCTGCAACTCGCCAAGGAGCGCCAGCTCATGCGCAAAGTGGAAGACCTGGGCGAGCTGACTCAGATTCTGCACACCACTCGCCTGGGGGTGACCAGCACGGACACCACGGTGACGTTGGCCTATGAAGACGGTTTCTCCCGAACCCTCACGCCACGTCCGGGTGGCCCGCGCTACAGCGCCAAGGGGGATGAATTCGTGGCAACCGGGATCGGGCGCAGCATGGTTTTCTGGCGGGGCAAGCAGCTTGTCGTTGAAACGCTGCTCGCCCCCCGCGGCACGATGATCGAAACCCTCAACATGACCGCCGACGGAACGCAGCTCGAGGTGCGCACTGTCCTGCGCAACCCCGACTGGCTGGTCAACCCGGAGATCCTCCGGGTCTTCGACCGCACCCCCTGAAGTCCAGAGCGGACGCGCGCGGCGCCGCTCAGGCGCCTTTCAACTTCTGGCGTTCGCGATCCCGCAATTCGCGCCGGATGATCTTGCCGGTGGTGGTCATCGGCAAGGCGTCGACGAATTCGATGAGTCGCGGCACCTCGTGTCTCGCAAGGCGGCTGCGCACGGACTCCTTGAGCGCCTCGACCAGCGTGTCGTCGGGCGTAACCCCTGCGGCAGGAATGATGAAGGCCTTGATGATCTCGGTGCGCACGGGATCCGGCACACCGATCACCGCTGCCATGCGCACAGCAGGGTGCTTGAGCAATGCATCCTCGATCTCGCTGGGACCTATGCGATAGCCCGAACTCGTGATGACGTCGTCGGCACGACCGTGAAACCAGAAATAGCCGTCTTCGTCCATATGCCCGGTATCACCCGTGATCAGCCAGTCGCCGATGAATTTCTCGCGCGTGGCCTCAGGCTTGTTGAGATATTCCTTCAGCATCACCGGATGGGGCCGCTTGCAGGCGATATGCCCTTCCTGTCCCGGCGGCAGCTCACGCCCCTGATCGTCGATGATGGCGCAGATGGTGCCCGGCGTCGGCCGCCCCAGTGAGCCCGGCTTGATGGGCATCAGATTGCCGTTGTTGGCGAGAATGACATTGCATTCGGTCTGGCCGAAGGCTTCATTGATGCTGATGCCGAGCTCGCGCCGACCCCATTCGATGAGCTCCTTGCCCACTGCTTCGCCCCCGGAGGCGACTGCCCTCAGTTTGAGTGAGTAGCGGGCACGGGGATCCGGCACACCGCGCATCAGCTTCAGCATGGTGGGTGTGAGCAGGGACAGGGTGACTCCGTGCTGGTCGAGGATGCGATAGGCCTCCTCCGGCTCGAAGCCTTTCATGGCGGTCGCCACTACGGTGCAGCCGTGGAACCAACCGGGAAAGATCACGTCCATCAGACCTGCCATCCAGGCCCAGTCAGCCGGCGACCAGAGCGTATCCCCCGCCTGCGGAAAAAAGTCGTAGGCGAACTCGAGGCCAGGCATATGGCCCAGCATCATGCGATGGGGCTGTACCGAGCCCTTGGGCATGCCCGTGGTGCCTGAGGTGTAGGAAATCCACGCCGTCTCCTCAGCCAAGGTCTTTTCATTGGTGAAGACCTCCGAGGCCGTGGCAATCGTGTCCCAGAAATTGCGACTGTCTCCCGGTGCGCCATCGGTCACAAAGATGTGCTGGAGCGTCGGCGCCTGCCGACGGGCTTCCTCAGCCTTGGGGTAGTTCGCGGAATCGGTGATGAGCACGCGCGCACCACTGTCGTTGAGCCGGTAGACGAGTGCATCCGCCCCGAACAGCACCGAGGTGGGACAGGACACCATGCCGGCTTTCCAGCAGGCGACGTGGGTGATTGCACATTCGGGATCCTGGGCCAGCAGCACGGTCACCCGATCCCCTCGCGCGAGACCGAGGCCACGCAGGGTGTTGGCCCACTGGTTGGCGTAGCGCCGAATCTGCTGGAAGGTGTAGCGATGAACCTTCTTTTCGCGATCCTCGTAGACGAGAGCCAGCCTGTCCGCATCCCCCGCCCACCGCTCACAGACATCATCGGCAATGTTGTAGTACTCGGGGATGTTCCACCTGAAATTGCGGTGGGTCTCCTCGTAGGTATCAAAACGTTTCAGCAGACTGGTGGACATGACTGTTCCCCCCTCGAGGATGACGTGCTTGTTGTCGTGACCGGAGAAGCAATGTCTCCGGGTGCTGCCGGCTTCATACCCTACCCTCGCCCGCGCAGGCAAGCCGCGTCGGACTATTCCGGAATCGCGATGGGCGCGGGAGCGACCAGCGGACCTTCTGCTACGATGCGGCCATCGCACGGCAAATCGCACGACAAACAGCACAGAGGGGAGTCAGGAGATGGGTGGAAAACTTGCAGGCAAGGTCATCATCGTCACCGGCGGCAGCACGGGAATTGGTCGCGCAGCGGCCCTCAGGTGTGCTGCGGAGGGCGCCAAGGTGGTGGTAGCGGACGTCAATACGGTGGACGCGCCTGCCACGGTGGAGGAGATCACACGCGCCGGTGGCACTGCCATGTTCGTCAAGACCAATGTGGCCGCAGGCGATGAAGTCCGCGACATGGTCGCGGCTACCGTCGGGGCCTATGGGCGGCTCGACGGGGCCTTCAACAATGCCGGGATTGAGGGCGCCTTCACCAACATCATGAAAATGAGCGAAGCGGATTTCGATCGCACGATCGCGGTCAATCTCCGGGGGGTGTGGTTGTGCCTCAAGTACCAGATCGAGCAACTGGTCAGCCAAGGCACGGGCGGCTCCCTGGTCAGCACGGCCTCCGTGGCCGGCCTCATCGGTACGCGCGGCGCCAGCGCCTACTGCGCCTCCAAGCATGGGGTGGTCGGTATCACCAAGAGCGTGGCGCTGGAGTTCGCGCGCAAGAAGATTCGCGTCAATGCCGTATGCCCGGGCGTCATCCGTACCGCCATGGTCCAGCGCCTGATCGAGGAAGGTGGTGTGAAGGAGGAATTTCTGGTGGGTCAGGAGCCCATGGATCGCCTGGGCGAACCACGCGAGATTGCCGATGCCGTGACCTGGCTGCTGTCCGAGGAGTCTTCCTTCGTGACCGGCATTGCCCTGCCTGTGGACGGTGGCTACATCGCACAGTAAACCGCTCCCGGACCCGACAGGGGGCAGATCGCGATGACGCAGTTGCATTGACGATCCGCCCCCTCCACACTTGACCCGGTCCTGCAGCAACCACACTTCCTTGCGTCCAGATTCCACCCGCTACGCCCGCTTCATCGTCCGCCATCCGGGCTGGGTACTGCTGTTCTGGGCGGTGGTGACACTGAGCGCCGGCATGGGCCTGCGCCTGCTCGAATTCAACAACAATCACCGCGCATTCTTCAGCCCTGACAACCCCCAGCTGCTGGCCTTCAATGCGCTGGAGAACACGTTCAACAAGAACGACACCCTGAACTTCGTGGTACAGCCTGCGGATGGCGAGGTTTTTTCGCAGGCAAGCCTCGGGATGCTGGCTGAGCTCACCCGGAAAGCCTGGCAGATTCCCTACTCCTCGCGGGTCGATTCGCTGACGAACTTCCAGTTCACGGAAGGTGTGGGTGATGACCTGGTGGTGCGCGATCTGGTCCCTGACCCTGCCGTACTTGATGCTGCTGCCCTCACCCGCCTGCGTGACACGGCGCTCGCCGAGCCGAACCTCAATGGGGCCTTGATTCGCGAGAGCGGCGATGTGACGGCCGTGAACGTGGTGGTCCAGCTGCCGCGCAAGGACGAGGCGCACGAAGTTCCGCAGGTCGTCGAGGCAGCGCGCGGACTGGCGGCGGAGATCGAACGCAACCATCCGGGCACCCGGATCCATCTGACGGGGCTCGTGATGATGGACCAGGCATTTGCCGAGGCCTCCCGACGCGACATCCTCACCCTCATACCGGCAAGCTTCGCCGTCATGATCCTGCTCATCGCCCTCCTGCTCGGGGGCGCCACCGGGGCCCTGGGATGCGTGCTGGTCATCGCGCTCGCCATCGTCATCGCCATGGGTCTTGCCGGCTATATCGGCTATCCAGTGTCCTCAGCCACCTCGGCTGCGCCTGTCATCATCCTGACGGTCGCGATTGCCAATTGCGTTCATATTCTCGACGCCTATCGCCAGGCCTTGCAGACAGGCGCCGACAAGGAGACGGCGCTGATTGACGCGCTGGGCACCAACCTCCGCCCGATCTTCTTTGCGAGCCTCACCACGGTCATCGGCTTTCTCACCTTCAACTTTTCTGAAGTCCCACCCTTTCGTCAGCTGGGCAATCTGGTGGCCTTTGGAGACTTCGCCTCCTACATGCTGGCAATCAGTCTCTTCCCTGCCCTGCTTGCGCTCCTGCCGGCACGCTTTGCAACGGGCAGGGAACTGCCTGTTGCCTGGGTCATGGTGCTGGCGGAATTTGCCATCAAGCGGCGACGCTGGCTGCTGCGCGGGCTGGGTGTCCTGCTGCTCGGACTCATTGCGTGCATCCCGCGCAACCAGCTGAACGATGTCTTCGTGAATTATTTTGACGAGAGCACGGCGTTCCGGCAGGCGACTGATTTCACCACCCGGCACCTGAGTGGCGTTTACCATTTCTACTACACGCTGGATTCCGGGCAGGAGGGCGGCATTCACGCCCCGGCATTCCTCGCGGCGGCAGACGCTTTCGTGGCCTGGCTCAGGCAGCAGCCCGAGGTCAAGCATGTGACGAGTTACACGGATACGGTGAAACGACTCAATCGTAACCTGCACGCGGAAGACCCGGCGTATTATCGCCTGCCGGACTCGCGTGAGCTGGCAGCGCAGTACCAGTTGCTCTATGAAATGTCGCTGCCGTACGGGCTCGACCTCAACAGCCAGATAGACGTCAACAAATCGGCACTGAAGATCAGCGCCGCGATGGAAACGCTGTCCAGCCAGGCGGCCATCGCCTTCAACACTCGCGCCGAAGAGTGGTTGCGCATACAGGCGCCGGACATTGCTTCCGGTACCGGTTCAGGGACAGCGCTGATGTTCTCCCATCTCGGCGTTCGCAACATCAAGACCATGCTGATGGGCAGCGCGCTCGCGCTGGCGC
>JBDLQR010000468.1:0-3064 GCA_039800485.1 Pseudomonadota bacterium | reverse complement strand
GTAGTCGACGATCGACTGGATCTTGGCTTGAGTCGAGTGTGTTGCATCGAGCGCAAGAACGAGGTCCGCAAAGTGCCGCATCAGCCGTCCTCGCGTTCGGTACCAAACTCGGTCCGCAGCGAGGATGCATCGAGGCCGCGTTCTCGCAAGGCCCGGACCATCACCGGCACATCGCCGTGCGTCACCAGCACGCGCGTGGCGCGCGTGGCATCGATCGCCTGATGCAGGCCGGGCCAGTCGGCATGGTCAGACAGCACGAAACCGCGATCCAGTACGCGCCGACGTCGCAAACCACGCACGGCCATCCAGCCGGAAGCAAATGCCTGGGACGGTTGCACCAGCCGCTTGAGCCAGGAGGACCCTGCCACCGAAGGCGGGGCCAGGACGAGGGCTTGCGGCAGGGACGAGGGCGATTCGAGTTCGGTCAGACGCAAGGTGGACGGCAGATGCACGCCAGCGTCTCGATAGACTGCATTGATCGGATCGAGCGCCCCGTGACACACGATGGGTCCGATGGAGGAATCAAGCCCGGCCAGAATGCGCTGCGCCTTGCCAAACGAATACGCCAGCAGCAGGCTGCTGCGGCCGGCCTGCGCGTTGGCCTGCCACCAGGCATTGATCTGGCCCAGAACCTCAGCCTCGGGCGCCCACCGGTAGATCGGCAATCCGAAGGTGGATTCCGTGACAAAGACATCGCAGCGCACCGGCTCAAAGGGCGTGCAGGTGCGATCCGGCTGGACCTTGTAGTCACCGCTCACCACCCAGACCTCTCCCTGCGCCTCGACCCGGATCTGGGCCGACCCCAGCACATGACCGGCCGGGTGCAGGCTGACACGCACCCCGTGATGCATGACCGATTCGCCCCAGGCCAGGGTCTGCAGCGAGATCGTGCCCAATCGGGCGCGCAAGACCCCCGCCCCCTCCTGCGCAGCCAGATAGTGGGAATGACCGGCCCGTGCATGATCCGCATGCGCATGGGTGATCACCGCCCGATCCACCGGTCGCCAGGGGTCGATGTAAAAGTCGCCGGCCTCGCAATAGAGGCCCTCGGGGCGCAGGCTCAGGAGCTCGCTCATCACTTCGGAGGGATCGCTTCTGGACAGCCTACTGGTCCAAGCGCTCGCCAGAGACGCTTACCCCCAGACGCAACAGGCCATAGGCGATCCAGCCTGACAGACGCTGCCACCACGGACGACGTCGTACATGGTCCATGAGGATCTGCTGCGCACCCTGCGCCATCGCCTGATCCAGGCCTTCGCGCAGATGCCGGGCGAAAGCGGGGTCTTCAACCACCACATTGGCCTCGCGCGAGAGCAACAGCGAAAAGGGATCGATGTTGGAGGATCCGACAGTGGCCCAATCATCGATGACGGCCACCTTGGCATGCAGGAAGCTGCGGGTGTATTCGTGGATCTCGATGCCGCGGGTCAGCAAGGAGTCGTACATGGACTGCGCGGCGTGATGGGGCAGGAGGTACTCGGCGCGCCCCTGGAGCAGCAAACGCACCTTGACGCCCCGCGCAGCCGCCTCACGCAGCGCGCGCCGAAAGCGTCGCCCAGGAAAAAAATAGGCCGTCGCGATCAGCACGTCGCGGCGCGCCGGACCGATGGCCCTGAGGTAGGCGCGTTCGATGGCCCGTCGATGAGTGAAGTTGTCGCGCAGGACCAGACGCGCCGTGCTGAGGCCTGCAGCGCGAGGCGATCCCGCAGAAGACGCCTGCGGAACCGGAGCACGTCGAGGCAGACCGAGATGGCGTTCGATGGCCCCGGGTGCACTGACTTGCTCCCACAGGCGGGTCATGGTCTCGTGGACTTCGCGCGCCAGGCGCCCCTCGACCCGCACCGCGAAGTCCAGACGCGGATGCTCCAGCGGGCCATGGTTGGGATCCCAATGGTCATCGAGCACGTTGATCCCGCCAACAAAACCGACCTCGCCATCGATGCAGGCGAGCTTGCGATGCAGTCGGCGCAGGCGCTCACGATCAAGCGTCAGCAGGGCAGGTACCGGTGAGAAGACCTGCACCGTCACCCCGGCCTGAGCCCACCACTGGACATACTCGTGCGGAATTTCCCGCGTACCGAAGCCATCGACCACGACCCGTACCGTCACACCTCGCTGGGCCGCCTGCACCAGTGCTTGCGCCACCTGTTCTCCGGTGGCATCACGAGAAAAGATATAGGTCTCGAGAAGGATCTCGTGGCGCGCGCGCGCCATGGACTCGAGCAGCGCGGGGAAGAACTCCTGACCATTGCGCAGGAGTTGGGGCACCCTCGCAGCGTCGGTCGGATCGACTTGCATGGCGCTCAGGACAAGACAGCGAGATCAGCCACCAGAGGCGCATGGTCAGACAACTGCGACCAACCCGGCCCCCGCAGCACTCGCGCCCCCTGCACCTGAAAGCCCCGTTGATAGATGCGATCCATGCGCAGCCAAGGCACCAGCGCCGGGAAGGTGCGCGCCGCGCCCATCACCTCCTGGACACCGAGGTGCTCGGTGAACTGGCGACTCAGGTGATTGCGCCAGTCATTGGAGTCTCCGGCGATGAGCAGGGGGGCGGACTGCGGGACGGCACGCTCGATCCAGTGCACGAGCGCGGTCGCCTGACGTTCTCGACTCCGCGCAAGCAGACCGAAATGGATCACGAAGCAATGGACCTCGCGCGCGCCAAGTTCGACCACGCAGTGAAGCACGCCCCGCTTCTCGAGCGCATGGTCGGAGAAGTCCCGGTTTTCGCGACGAACAATCGGATAGCGCGACAGCAGGGCATTGCCATGATGCCCATGCAAATAGTTGGCATTGAGTCCGTAGGCAGACTCGAAACTGTGTCGGTGACCGGGTGCTCGGGCCAGGAACTCTTCCTGGGACTCCGCTGGCCAGTGCTCGAAGCGATCGGCGTGACGCTCGTGTCGACCCTGCACTTCCTGCAGGAAGATCAGATCGGCATCGAGTTCGTGCAAACGGTGACGCAAGCTATGCACCTGAGCAATCCGTCGAACGCCGAAGCGTTCGCGCATGACACCCTTGTGGATGTTGTAGGTGGCCACACGCACCGGGTCGCTCATGC
>JBDLQR010000467.1:0-3996 GCA_039800485.1 Pseudomonadota bacterium | reverse complement strand
CCGTTGTAGATCAGCGAGGCGTAGCGCGGCATCAGCTCATCCTTGAGGTGAGCGACCTCGCGATCGAGCGTGATGGACTCGATGGCGCGATGTGCGCGCAGCAGGATCGTGCCGCCAGGGGTTTCGTAGCAGCCACGTGATTTCATGCCCACATAGCGGTTTTCCACCAGATCCAGCCGGCCAATACCGTTGGCACCCCCGATGCGGTTGAGCTCGGCGAGCAGTGCCGCGGGCGACATGCGCTTGCCATCGATGGCCACCAGATCGCCTTGTTCAAACTGGAGATCCAGCTGGGTGGCCTGATCCGGGGCAGCCTCGGGTGAGACTGACCAGCGCCACATGCTTTCTTCTGCCGGTGTCCAGGGATCTTCCAGAACACCGCCCTCATACGAGATGTGCAGCAGGTTGGCATCCATGGAGTAGGGCGACTTTGTACCGGACTGGTACTCAATCGGGATGCCGTGCTGTCTGGCGTAGGCCAGCAGCGTCTCACGCGAGGTCAGGTTCCATTCACGCCACGGGGCGATGACCCGGATGTCCGGCTGCAGAGCATAGGCACCGAGCTCGAACCGGACCTGGTCATTCCCCTTGCCGGTGGCGCCATGGGAGATGGCGTCTGCGCCCGTCATGCGGGCAATTTCAACCAGGCGCTTGGCAATCAAGGGCCGCGCAATCGACGTGCCCAGCAGGTATTCGCCTTCATAGATCGTATTGGCGCGGAACATGGGAAACACGAAGTCCCGCACGAACTCTTCCCGCAGATCGTCGATGAAGATTTCCTTCACGCCCATCAGTTCTGCCTTGCGGCGCGCGGGTTCGAGTTCCTCACCCTGACCTACGTCGGCGGTGAAGGTCACGATTTCGCAGCCGTAGTTTTCCTCCAGCCATTTCAGGATGACTGAGGTATCGAGGCCACCGGAGTAGGCGAGGACGACTTTCTTGACGGAGTTCTTGGACATGGGCGTCGCGCTTTCAAGGGGAAGTTGCGGAGAGGGCGCATTGTGCCCGCGGGTCCCCTCAACCGTCCAGCCGCCGCCCCTGCAGCGGGCGGGTCAGCCCAGTATCGCGCCGGCTTCCTGCAACAACTCCCGCAGGAGCGTTCGGTGGCAATGTGCCTCATCTGCGCAATAGCACCCCACTGAAAACGCCGAGTGCTGCGACAGTGCCGCCAGCAGCTCCAGGGTTCGGCGGTTTTCGGGCGTCTGCATCTCGCGGCGATAACGTCGGGCGAACCGGGGCCAAGCGGAGGGATCCGTGGCTTGCCGGAACTCACGCAAGGTGACTGCAGAGGGCGCGAGATTGGGGTACCACACATCGAACCAGTCGCCGCTCGCGCGCGCTTCCCTGGCCACCCCTCGTGGGGGAAAACGCACGGTGCCGATTCGCAAGCCTTCACCAGGCAGGCGCGGGGTGCCCAGCCTGACTATGAAAACAGGCATGAGGCTGAAAGGCCGGCCCTGCCGGACTCAGGGAATGGGAATCCGCTCATGGAGATGCAGTCTGCCTGCACGGTGCAACGGGCGATAGTGCCGGGTGAGGATCGCAGTGAGTCCAGGCAGGCCTTGCAAGGTATGACTACCGAAGAGGACGAAGTCCGGGCGTGAGAGGCGCAGTCGTTTTTCAACCATGGATTCATCCAGCAGTCCGCTTATCCGGCGCTTGTTGGAAAAGACCGCGAGGTGCGGGTCCACCGGAACACCGGCTCGGAATGCGATGATCGGATCGTCGGTGATCATCGTTGTGTTCCGGGTGGTCCGCGCACGAAGCAGCTCCAGCATCTCCCATTTCCAGTGCTGGCCGGCGAACTGTCGTGCGGTCTTTGCCACCGCCATGGGGATCACGACAAGGCTCACCAGCAATACGGCCAGCATGAGCCGCGCTCGATGCGCATCTTTCAGCCAGCGCTGCGACCAGCCCCAGAGCGTGACGGCCGCCAGCGGGGCCGCCGGAATCGCGGGCAACAGAGCGTGGTGGGACCAGAAAGGGCGGTGGAAGTGGAGTGTGAGCAAAGCAGCCACCATCCAGGTGCCGCAGTAGAAAACGAGAGGCCGAGTGCGCCAGAGACGCGGGCGCAAGGCACTGAGCGCGAGCCCATACAGCAGCCAGCACCGGGGCTGGCCCGCGAGCCAGGCCGTATGACTCAGATGCGCATAGACCGGGACGCTTTTCGCCTCCCAGTGATTGCCGAACAACTGTTCCGGATGGAACAGCGCATCCGTCAAACCGAGGACAAGAAGCAGGATCACGCCAAATCCCGCGCACCAGGCGAGCACCGCGCGCCATCGGTGTTGAGCGCCAGGCAAGGGCAGAATGAGCAAACCCGGCAGCACGCACGGCACGAGGATGAGGGTGAAGAACTTCGTGCAGGCCGACACAGCGAGCAGCACAGCTGAGGCAAGCAGCCAGACCACCGCGCCTGAGTCATGCCATCGCACAAGGCAGGCCACACTTGCGAGCGCAAATGCGATTGCGGGCAGCCCGATCAGCACGGCACCGCTCCAGAGCAGGAAGCCGGGAGCCAGTAGCACTACGCAGAGGATTGCAAGCAAGGCGCCGAAGTGATCGGTGCTCTGCCGCAGGAGGTCGTGGGCCGCGAGCAGAAGCAGTCCGGCGCACAGCAGAGTCGTCAGACGACCCATGGTTACCGAGGCGCCGAAGATGGCAAACATCCCGCGCAACAACCAGGCAAACACGGGCGGTTGATCACTCCAGATATCGACAAACAACCGCTCGCCACGCGGCATCAGGAAGGCCTTCATCAGGTTGAAGCCTTCATCAAGCCCAAAACTGAAAGGGTCTGGCCAAATGAGCAGCCAGACCATGGAAAACAGGAAGGTCACGATGACGAGCCATGGGGCCAGCGCTTGCAAGCCTGCATTGCGTGGGGGGAGATTCATGGCTGCACGGTCTGACGGTATTTTTCCGGCACCAGCGAGGCAAGCCACTCGCGCCGTCCGCGAGGGGGCACTTCAAGCGACCGCTGTGAAGACGCGATGACAGGATAGCCCCCGACTTGCTCCTGGCTGTCGATGATGCGCCCGCTGCGCGTCGCCACTGAATCAACGATTCGTTGATCGATTGCATCCCGCTGCCACGGTTGCGCACCCGCCCTGCGCAAGACGTACTCGTGAGTCGCTTTTGCGCTCAGGCGCAAAAAACCGGGTGCGGTAATGCCCGCATCGCTCATGCGCACGAAGCTGCCCACCTCGATCCGTCCGCGGGCGCCATCGCCCCGCAGGTGGAGATTGCCGTCCAGATGGAGATGCCCCGATCCTTTCACCAGCGCAAGCGTTGCCGGCGAGTCCGGACCCGGCGTGAGCACATTGCCGATGGCAACCACGTTGGCAGGCTCTGCCGCTGTGCCCGGGTGCCTTGCTGACTGCGACGAACCCACCACTATCGCTCCCGCCCCCGGATTGTGAATGACGTTGTTGATGACGAGACCACTCGCACCCTGCTTGATGCGGGGGTTGCGACCATCGTTGTGCACAAAAAGATTGCGTGCGAGTACCACCCGTGACACGTGGTCGTGAATGAGCACGCCCATGGAGTGCCGCCCCTTGGGGTGCGTTGAGGCCCTCAGGCCCTCAGCGATCAGATTGTCGTGGAACAGGATGTCATGCGAAGTCGGGCCGGTTTCAGGGCCGGTGGCGCTGAGGTTCTCGTCCACGGCCCAGGTCAGCGAGCAATGGCCTACCCGCACATGGTGCCCTGCGGGGCCTTCTACTGAAATTCCGTCCGGCATCCAGATTCCGTCGGGATTGGGCCGCTCATCGCCGGGGCGAATCCTGAGGTGGGTGAGTTCGACATCATGACTGTGTACGCGAATACCGCCCCGGATGATCGTGATGCCTGGTGCCGGGGCGGTCTCGCCGGCCACAGTAAGATGGGGGCTCCTGATTTCAAGATCTTCGCCCTTCAGATCGATCACACCGCCGACATCAAAGATCACGAGTCGGGGTGAGCGCGCTGCCAGCGCAGCGCGCAGCGAGCCCG
>JBDLQR010000466.1:0-8343 GCA_039800485.1 Pseudomonadota bacterium | reverse complement strand
GAAGAAATGCTGGATTTGCCGCAGCGTGATATCCGGCAGATCGGTGAAGTTCAAGACGTGATCGTAGCGTCGGGTGAGCCTTTGCACGGGCACGGCGATGATTTTCTCATCCCCGCCAGCCTCATCCTGCATTTTGAGCACGCCCACAGGCCGCACCGCGATGATGGCCCCGGGTGCAATCCCGCGCTGGTTGGCGATCAGCACATCGATGGGATCCCCGTCGTCTGAAAGCGTATGGGGAATGAAGCCATAGTTGCCGGGATAGCGCATGGCCGTGTACAGGAACCGATCCACCACGAGGGCGCCTGACTCCTTGTCCATCTCATACTTGATGGGCTCGCCGCCCACGGGGACTTCGACGATTACGTTGACTTCGTCCGGCGGATTGCGGCCGGTGGAGATTGCATCGAGATTCATGGCTGCTCCTGCAAAAACGGGGTCCGTGGGTATGCTTGCATGCCGGGTGGCCACACGATACACCATGCAGCCTGTGTGCTTGTGCATTGCACGAGGCCGCTGGCCACTACAGACAAATCAATATGAGGGGAGCAGACCATGAGTGATCGCTTTTTCAGCGAGGCTGAATTGCGCGAGATGGAACGCCGTACGGTCGACCGACTGGTTGACGCCATCGATGCCGGAGATGCCGAGCGGGCACGCAAGCTCGCCCGACGCATGTACAACGAATTCCTGAGCATGCACGACCTCTACCGCAACTGGATCACCGCCACCTTGAGCGAAGTCGGTAGACGCTTCGGGGATGAGGCGCTGGACGATGTCATGGTCGAGGGTGTGCGGGCCTGGTGGAAACCGATCCTCGACAGCCTGCCCAAGGATCCGGAATCCCTGCCCGGCAGGATCAAGATGTTCGCAGCCGGGCTCCATGGTCATCTGCAGCCGCTCGAAATCACGGAGGACGAAGAAAAGGTTTCCATCCGTATGTGCCCCTGCGGCAGCGGCGGGCGACTGATACAGGAAGGGAAGTACGAAGGGCCCGAGGCCTTTCTCAAGATCGGCACACCCCAGCCGCTGACCTACGGATGCAGGGATTACCCTGTGTATTGCGCACACGAGTATGCGATGGAGCGCATTGATATCGAGGAAAACGGGCATCCCTTCGTGGTGGTGGAGCCAGCCGCTGAGCTCGGCAAGGAGCACTGCACGATGGTGATTTACAAGAATCCGAAAGAAGTGCCTCTGAAATATTACGAGCGCATCGGATTGAAAAAGCCTGACTGATCCAGCATCGCACATTCGCGGATCTTCATCCCGAAATCACGGTCTTTGGTGGGCCTGTCCTGCCCGCCTGGGAGTCTCTACCTCCGACATGGATGAAGGCGCGGTCCCCTTCGACGTCTGTTTTGCACACACCGGGCAGGACCGGGAAGAGGGCGTGTGCGCACCGGCGCCCGGAGGGGCCGGTCCGTCGCAAGTTTCCGAGCTGGGTGGAGAATCTTCTGCACGTCAGACGCTGGTTGTAGCCGGGCTTTTGTGAAGTAGTCCGCAGTTCAGGCAGGTGGAGAGGCGGCAGCCCCTGCCTGCGACTCGCCTCTGGAGCGAATCCGGGTGAGGATCCGGTCATTCGAACAAGCAAGGGATTGTCACTCATGAAAACTGCAATGCCTCGAATGCCCCGCCCATGGCTGCTCCTTGCGCTCACCCTGGTGGCAGCCGGCGCCGAAGCCGGTGTCTGCAATAACGGCACGCTCAGGGGTTGGTATACCGCCGACATCATGGAAACCGACAGCACTGATGCCGACGGCGCCATAGCGCGCATGAATTTCAACGGTGCAGGGGTGCTGACCGTCGAGGCCACCGGGATCGAGGATCGCTTCGGACCACCGACCATCATCACTGTGCCGGGGAGTGGTACGTACACTGTGGATTCCGCTTGCCGCGCAACGTTCACCTTCACCTATGGGGTGTCCGTGATTACCGAAACCATGACGGGCACTCTTTACCTGCACCAGCTCGACATGGCCCATGTCAGCAATCTTGCCTATGGCGGCTACGGGGTTGCGCTTTCAAACGGCTATCCCGGCAAGTTCGAGCTCCGGCGCGTACAGGGCAAATTCTGATTGCATGTACGCTGGTGGCTGGGTCATCCAGGTGCGCAACGGAAGTGCGTGCTTGATAGCCTTTGACGATTGGGAGCATAAAAACTTCCAATTTCACGGCTGGAAAAATGAACCTCAGAATGCGCGCCACGGTCACAGACCGACAGGCAAACATTCTGAAAGGAGCCAGTCATGAAGAAGTCCATCATCGCGATGATCATCGGTGCCGCCAGCATGGGTGTGCAGGCTCAGGGATTTGCTCCTTGGGCGCATGCCGTCGCTGCCGGAACCGTGGCCGGTGCCGCGGGTAATTCCGCCGAAGCAGCTGCCTCTGGCGGCAGCGCAGCCGGTCCGTTCTACCGGCCAGAAGCCCCGACCACGGAATCCGCGGATTCCACCTCTGCCCCGGTGAGGGTCGGGCCCTGGTATTTCGCGCAGTAAGGTCGCGACGCTTGAAGAGTCTGGCGTGGCGTGGCGGGGCGATGACGATCCCCGCCATGCCATTGACCGATGGTGCGGTCAGCGAGACCGTATTCCGGGCAAGAGAGCGCCCAGCAATGAATGCAGGGCAAGCGAAGAGAAGTCAGTGGTGCGCCGTGTAGGATTCGAACCTACGACCAATGGATTAAAAGTCCACTGCTCTACCAGCTGAGCTAACGGCGCGAGGCATCTGGCGGAGAGCGGCGGATGATAGCCACCGCGACATGCCGGGACAAGCAACAGCCCTTGAAAAAATCGCGCGAATCCCTATCTTCCCCCCGCACTTTCTGCGGAGACGGATGTTATGCCGACCTATTCCTATCGTTGTGAGGGCTGCGGCCACGCGCTGGAGGTGGTGCAGCGGATGACCGAGGACGCACTCACGGACTGCCCAGCCTGCAAAGCCCCGCGCCTGGTCAAACAGATTCAGCCCGTGGGTTTTGCACTCAAGGGTACCGGCTGGTACGTGACCGACTTCCGGGACAAGGGCAAGAAGCCGGCCAGCGGTACGACGGAGAGCGCGCCGAGCACCGAAGCTGCCGCGCCTGCTGCGGCGGCCGAAACCAAGAGCGAGCCTGCCAAGCCTGCGGCTGCCGCCGCCACGGACTGAGACCGTTCAGCACAGCCCGCATCGGGCCTCGCCCGGACCGGGCGGTAAGCCCGCGCGGACCGCGTGCTCTTGCGGCGTTGCGGCATGCAAGCGCAATCCGTATCATGCCAGCGCCTGTCGGTAAGCAACTGATCCGACTAATCATATTCAAGAGTTCCAGTCCATGCGTAGCCACTACTGCGGCCAGGTTGACGAGCAGCTCAACGGCCAGGAGATCACTGTTTGTGGATGGGTCCACCATAGGCGCGACCATGGGGGCGTGATCTTCATCGACCTGCGGGACCGGGAAGGCGTGTTGCAGGTGGTCGTGGATCCGGATACCCCCGAGGCCTTCCTGCTCGCCGAGCGCGCGCGCAGTGAATTCGTGTTGCGGGCAGTCGGCAAGGTCCGCCCAAGGCCCGAAGGAACACTCAATCCGAATCTCCCGACCGGCAAGGTCGAGCTGCTGGTGCATACGCTGGAGATCCTGAATACCGCCCAGACGCCCCCTTTCCAGCTCGACGATCCCAATGTGCAGGAAGAGACGCGACTGCGTTTCCGCTATATGGATCTGCGCACCGAGCGCATGCGCAACAACCTTCTGCTCCGTGCGCGTGTGGCACGATTCTTCCGTCGGTTTCTGGATGCGGCAGGTTTCCTCGATATCGAAACCCCGATGCTCACCAAGGCAACCCCCGAAGGTGCCCGCGACTACCTCGTACCCAGCCGTACGCACCAGGGCCGGTTCTTTGCCCTGCCGCAGTCGCCGCAGCTGTTCAAGCAGTTGCTCATGATGTCGGGCTTCGACCGGTACTATCAGATCGTGCGCTGTTTCCGTGACGAGGATCTGCGCGCCGATCGTCAGCCGGAATTCACGCAGCTCGACATCGAGATGTCTTTCGTGGACGAGCAGGCCGTGACCCAGCTCATGGAGGCGATGATCCGCGACCTGTATCGCGAGGTCATGGGGGTGGAGCTCCCCAATCCCTTCCCGCGACTCACTTACCAGGACGCCATGCACCGCTTTGGCAGCGACCGGCCGGATATGCGCAACCCGCTGGAGCTGGTGGAGCTTGCGGATCTCATGAAAGCGGTGGACTTCAAGGTTTTCGCGGCCGCGGCCAACGATCCGGGCAAGCGCATCGCGGCCTTGCGCGCGCCGGGCGGTGGAGCCCTTTCGCGCAAACAAATCGACGACTACACCGATTTCGTCGCCATCTACGGCGCCAAGGGGCTGGCTTACATCAAGGTCAATGATCTCGATGCCGGACGGGACGGCCTGCAGTCACCCATCCTCAAGTTCCTGCCGGATGAGGTCATTACCGCCATCATGCAGCGCACCGGTGCCGTGACCGGCGATGTGGTGTTCTTTGGCGCAGACGATGCCAGGGTGGTCAATGCGGCGCTCGGCGCGCTGCGGGACAAGGTTGCTGCCGATCTCGGTCTGGTGGCAGATGCGTGGAAGCCTCTCTGGGTGGTTGATTTCCCGATGTTCGAATGGGACGAGGATGGCAAGCGTTGGGCCGCCCTGCACCATCCCTTCACCGCGCCGCACGAGGATGCCGAAAGCGTGGCGCGCGCGCCCGGCGCTGCGCTGTCCCGCGCCTATGACATGGTCATGAACGGCTCCGAGATTGGCGGGGGTTCAATCCGGATTCATCGGCCCGAGATGCAGCAGTCGGTCTTCACGCTGCTGGGCATTGGTCAGGAAGAGGCGCGCGAGAAATTTGGCTTCCTGCTCGATGCACTCAATTACGGCTGTCCGCCGCATGGGGGCATCGCCTTTGGTCTCGACCGTCTGGTGATGCTGATGTCCGGCGAAAAATCCATCCGCGACGTCATCGCCTTCCCGAAGACCCAAACGGCATCCTGCCCGCTCACTTCGGCGCCCTCCTCGGTGAGCGAGCTCCAGTTGCGCGAGCTCGGTATCCGGCCGCGCCGGCTTGAAGGCGCCACGGGCACCTGAGCCCGCACGCGGCCAGCCATGCCAGCCGAGCCCCATGGAATAGTCACTGCGGCCCTGCCTGCACTGACCTTCCATGTGCCGCCCACGGTGGTGGAGGTGCTCGGCGAAGAAGAACGCCACGCGCTGCGTGAGGAGATCAAGGCCCTGCTGGTGCGCGAGAACGCGGTGCTGGTCGCCCACTACTACACCGATCCCGAACTGCAGGCGCTGGCTGACGAAACGGGTGGTCACGTCTCTGATTCCCTGGATATGGCGCGTTTTGGCCATGAGCACCCGGCTCGCACGCTGGTGGTGGCGGGCGTGCGCTTCATGGGGGAGACCGCCAAGATTCTGAACCCCGAGAAGCGCGTACTGATGCCTGATCTGAAGGCCGAATGCTCGCTCGATCTCGGCTGTCCCGCTGAGGCTTTCGCCGCTTTCTGTGATCAGCATCCTGACCGCACCGTGGTCGTCTATGCCAACACGAGTGCCGCGGTGAAGGCCCGTGCCGACTGGATGGTGACTTCCGGCAGTGCGCTGGAGGTCGTCCGTCATCTCAAGGCCGAGGGCCGCAAGATCCTCTGGGCTCCGGACAAGTACCTCGGTCATTACATCCAGGAGCAGACCGGCGCGGACATGCTCTTGTGGAATGCGGCCTGTATCGTGCACGAGGAATTCAAGGGTCAGGAGCTCGCCGAATTGCGCGCGCAGCACCCTGAGGCCAAGGTGCTGGTGCATCCCGAGTCACCCCCCTCCGTGATCAGCCAGGCAGATTTCGTCGGCTCTACCAGTGGCATCATCAAGGCGGTGCAAAGCCTGCCCGCGCGCCAGTTCATCATCGCGACCGACAAGGGCATCTTCTACAAGATTCGCCAGGCGGCGCCCGACAAGGTGCTGATCGAAGCACCCACGGCCGGTCACTCGGCCACCTGCCGCAGCTGTGCGCACTGTCCCTGGATGGCCATGAACGGACTGCGCAAGCTGGCGGCGGCGCTGCGCGATGGCAGCAACGAAATCCGGGTGGATGCGAAAATCGGGCAGAGGGCCGTGGTGCCGATCAAACGGCTGCTCGATTTTTCGGCCGGCCAGCATTCAGTGATCTACGGCAACAACGACGCCTGATGCGCCCACCTCACCGGCGCACGGACTGCTTGCCTCCGGGATGAGCATCATCCTCGGTATCGACCCCGGCTCCAGGATCACCGGTTACGGCGTGGTCAGGATGCAGCGCCACCAGCCCGTGCATCTGGCCCATGGTTGCATCGAGGTCGGGGAGCTACCCTTCGCGCAGAGGTTGTGCAGCATCTTCGATGCCCTCACCACCATCATCGCCGAGTGGCGCCCGGATGAGGCAGCCATCGAGAAGGTCTTCATGAACCGCAATGTGGATTCCGCGCTCAAGCTCGGGCAGGCACGAGGGGCGGCGCTGGTGGCGCTCGCCAAGAGCGGGCTGGAGGTCCACGAGTATTCACCGAACGAAATCAAGCTCGCGGTGGTGGGCCGGGGCCATGCCGAGAAAGGACAAATCCAGCATATGGTGAAGACACTGCTCGCGCTGGAAGCCAATCCGCGCGCGGACGCCGCCGATGCACTCGGCATTGCCCTGTGCCATGGCCAGACCCGCCAAGGCCTGCAGGCCATCAAGGGCGCGCGTCGTGCCCGTGCAGGACGTTACCTGTGATTGGCCGTCTGCGCGGAACCCTGCTGGAAAAGCATCCTCCTCGCCTGCTGGTGGATTGCCACGGTGTGGGCTACGAGGTGGAAGCATCGATGACGACCTTCTGGGCGCTGCCGGAGCCCGGCCAGGAGGTGACACTGCACACCACGCTCATCGTGCGCGAGGATGCGCACCTGCTTTTCGGCTTCGCCACCCTCGCCGAGCGCCGCCTGTTCCAGAGCCTGCTCAAGGTGAATGGCGTGGGTGCCCGCATGGCGCTGACCATCCTCTCGGGGATCCAGCCCGAGGAATTCGTGGTCTGCATCCAGCGCAGCGACACCGCGCGCCTCACATCCCTCCCCGGTATCGGCAAGAAGACCGCCGAGCGCCTGCTGGTGGAGATGCGTGATCGTGTGGCGGACTGGGCCTCGGTCGAAGGGGTCAGCATCAGCCTGCCGGCCGAGGCGCCGCCGCCGGACGCCGTGGCGGATGCAGTGAGCGGGCTCATTGCGCTCGGTTACAAACCCCAGGAAGCGAGCCGTCTGGTGCATGCCGTGGATGCTGCGGGCAAGACCAGCGAAGCCCTCATCCGGGAAGTGCTGCGCAGCCTCGCCCGATGACGGTGTCCCTCCTCATCCTTGCAATCCGCCGGAGTGGGTCGCAATTAACGCCAGATTCAGGGAGCTGCGGTAAACTGCCGCGAGCCTCCGTGTAACGGACACCGATGTCTTCTCCTCTCACTTCGCCAGCGGCAAGCGCGGATGATTCCGCCCTGGATCTCGCGATCCGTCCTCGCCTGCTTGCCGACTACATCGGTCAGCCGGCTGTTCACGAACAGATGGAGATTTTCGTGCAGGCCGCCCGCCTGCGCGGCGAGGCCCTCGATCATGTGCTCATCTTCGGGCCCCCGGGACTCGGCAAGACCACGCTGGCCAACATCATCGCCAATGAGCTCGGCGTGAACCTGCGCCAGACTTCCGGCCCGGTACTGGAAAGGCCCGGCGATCTGGCGGCACTTCTGACCAATCTCGAACCACGCGACGTGCTGTTCATCGATGAAATACATCGCCTCAGTCCGGTGGTGGAGGAAATCCTGTATCCCGCGATGGAGGATTTCCAGCTCGACATCATGATCGGCGAGGGACCTGCGGCGCGGGCGCTCAAGCTGGATCTGCCGCCGTTCACGCTGGTCGGGGCCACCACCCGGGCGGGTCTCCTGACCTCTCCGCTGCGGGATCGCTTCGGTATCGTGCAGCGGCTGGAGTTCTATGCCAATGCGGATCTGGCGCGCATCGTGGCGCGGGCTGCCGGCATCCTCCAGGTCCCCATCGAACACGAAGGTGCGGAAGAAATTGCTGCCCGCTCGCGCGGCACGCCGCGCATTGCCAATCGCCTCCTGCGGCGGGCCCGGGACTATGCCCAGGTCAAGGCCGATGGTCGCCTGACTGCGGACGTATCTTCGCGCGCGCTCGATTTGCTGAACGTGGACATGCGTGGTTTCGATCTGATGGATCGCAAGCTCCTGCTCACCATCATGCAGAAATTCGACGGTGGTCCGGTGGGCATCGACAGCTTGTCTGCTGCGCTCAGTGAGGAGCGGGGCACGATTGAAGAT
>JBDLQR010000465.1:0-2510 GCA_039800485.1 Pseudomonadota bacterium | reverse complement strand
GTATTTCACCGGCAGCTGGAGCCGTATCGAAGCGGTGGATCTGCGCACCCGAAGCAAGCTATGGACTTATGACCCGAGAGTCCTCGAGCTGGCGGGCGATCGTGCGCGCGTATTCTGGGATTCCAACCGGGGTGCGGCCTACTGGAAGGGGCGGCTTTTCGTAGGCACCGGTGATGGTCGTCTCATCGCGGTGGATGCGCAGACCGGCAAGGAGGTCTGGAGTGCGCAGACGACCGATCCAAGCTTGCCCTTGTTCATCAACGGCGCGCCGAAGGTTTTCCGCGACAAGGTGCTGATAGGCAACGGCGGCACGGAGGTGGGATCTGCCCGAGGCTACGTGACGGCCTACGACACGCAAACCGGCAAGCAGGCCTGGCGTTTTCATGTGGTGCCCGGCAATCCCGCCGATGGTTTCGAGAACGAGGCCATGGAAATGGCCGCCAAGACCTGGACCGGCGAGTGGTGGAAGCACGGTGGAGGCGGCCAGACCTGGCATGGCATGACCTACGATCCAGAGTTCAATCGCGTCTACATCGGTACCGGCAATGGCTCGCCGTGGAACCGCAGGATTCGCAGTCCCGAAGGCGGAGACAACCTTTTCCTCTGCTCAATCGTGGCGCTCGACGCCGACACGGGTGAGTACCAGTGGCACTACCAGACGGTGCCGGGCGAGACCTGGGACTACAACTCGAACATGGACATCGTGCTTGCCGATCTCGAAATTTCAGGCAAGACGGTCAAGGCGCTGATGCACGCGCCGAAGAACGGGTTCTTCTATGTGCTGGATCGCAGCACCGGCAAGCTCGTCTCAGCGGAAAAGCTCGGCAAGGTCACCTGGGCCACCCATGTGGACATGAAGACCGGCCGTCCGGTAGAACGGCC
Source organism: Pseudomonadota bacterium (assembly GCA_039800485.1). GTDB lineage: Bacteria > Pseudomonadota > Gammaproteobacteria > CAIKBL01. The sequence goes on along the minus strand of JBDLQR010000465.1, from coordinate 1,628 downwards.
CGGCGCACGGTATGAGGATGGTGAGGAGCTGATCTATCCGAGTGCCTTCGGCTTGCACAACTGGCATGCCATGAGCTTCAACCGCGACACGGGTCTCGTGTATTTCCCGACCATGGAGCTCCCGGGCTGGTTCTCGGACAAGGGCATCGATGCCGCGACCTGGTCGCATACGGATTTCCAGCTCGATACAGCGGTCCGTTTCACCAAGGGCGATGAAGTGCCGGTGAAGATGGATGCAGCCGCGCTGCTCGCCTGGGATCCGGTGAAGCACCAGAAGGTCTGGGAAGTGAAGCTGCCCGGGCTGTGGAATCCCGGCACGCTCACCAGTGCCGGCAATCTGGTGTTTCAGGGGCGAACGGATGGACGTTTCGTTGCGTATGACGCGGCGAATGGCAAGACCCTCTGGGAGTTCGAGACGGGTCTCGGAATTTCCGCACCGCCCGTCACCTATGAAGTCGATGGCCGCCAGTTCGTGTCCCTGCTGGTCGGATGGGGCGGGGCCGGCACATCCTTCGGCGGCGTGGTCACCGCCCAGCATGGTTGGGCTTACCGTGAACATCCGCGTCGTCTGTTGACCTTCGCCCTCGGTGAGAAGACCGCGCTGCCGCCGTCGCCGCCACCACGTATCCCCACCCCGCTGGTCAAGGAAGATTTCAAGGTGGACCCGATGCTGGTCGATCAGGGTGAGAATCTCTATGTGCGCAATTGCACGCTCTGCCACGGGGGCAGTGCGGTTTCTGGTGGTTATGCGCCGGATCTGCGTGCCTCGCCGGTGCCGCTCTACCTCGATGGCTTTCATGAAGTGGTGGTCGAAGGCTCGCGCGCAGCCCAGGGCATGCCTGCGTTCCGTGAACTGACCCGTGAGGATCTGCTCGCGATTCAGCACTATCTGCGTCGGCAGGCGACGCTGGGCGCCAAGGCCAGGCTCTAGCGCCTGCCGCACCTGGATCTTCTGCCCGGGCAGAAGGGCCCGGGCGCTCAGTAGCCCATCAGCGTCGCATAGCGCGCGCGATGGAAACTGGCATCGCCGTAGATCTGCTGCGCCACCCGGGCGCGCTTCAGAAAGAGGCCGATCTCCTCCGCATCGGTCATGCCGATGCCGCCATGCATCTGGATCGCTTCGTTGCTCATCAGTTCGATCACCTCGCAGGCCTTGGCCTTGGCGAGACTCGCCAACGCCGGGACCTCCTCCCGCGCACAGTCCAAGGCTCCCAATGCAGCCAGCGCTGCTGAGCGCGTCAGCTCGAGCTCGCAGTAAAGCGTGGCGGCGCGATGCTTGAGGGCTTGAAAACTCCCGATGGCCACGCCGAATTGTTCGCGCAGTTTCAGGTAGCGCAGCGTGCGATCGAAAGCTTCCTGGGCGTTGCCCAGCATCTCGGCAGCGAGCCCGATACGCCCCGCGTCCAGCCCGAATGACAGCGCCTGTTGCACTGGGCCGCCCTCGCCCAGGCGTGCGCTGGCCGGCAATTCCACGCCGCGAAGCTCCACCCGCGCGGCACTGCGGCTGTCCACCATGCGCAGGGTTTTGCAGTCGAGACCGGCGGTATTCGCGGGCACCAGAAAAATCCCCGGGCCGGCACCTGCCTCCTCGACGTTCATGTCTGGCGGAAGCGAGGCCACCACCAGCA